>NZ_JBYSYG010000020.1:0-81775 GCF_058783045.1 Hydrocarboniphaga sp. FW305-C-57
CGTCATCTCCCTGCCTTGCAGATTCGAGTTCATGGTTCTCAGGCAACTGTTCGGGTTTCAGACCATACCGCTATCCCCAACGGCCCATGCTCTCCCGCGGATTCAGATCCAGAGGGTGGTCGGGCTCGTTGGGGGGGATAAACATACAAGGGTGGCGCGACAGCGCCGGGAGAGGGGCTTGGCGTTTGTCAGTGCACGACCCAATCAGCGATCCACCTTCCTCAATTTCACATCCCCCTGCCCAACTCCATGTCACTCGATCAAAACTCAGTGCAACTCGCCCCAAACCTCGAGTCAATCGCTGTCGCCATCCTCACAGAGGTGAAACCCCGCCACGTCATCGTCGATCTGGGTTTTCGCGGACGCAAGATCGACGGCATCGACATCCTGCATCGTGGCTTGAAGCACCTGACCCGAACACAGAAGCGCTGGCTCAAGCGCCGGCAGAGCATCGAACCCGTCATCGGCCACGCCAAGGACGATTGTCGGCTGCGCCGCTGCCACTTGAAGGGCCCCACCGGCGATGCGATGCACGCCGTGCTCTGCGCCGCCGGCTACAACATTCGCTGGCTGATGCGCTGGATCGCCGCTTTGCTGCTCGCGATTTTGGCCCTGATCGGGCGAAGGCTCGATCCTCGACGCAATGCCTGCTCCCCGATGACAGATAATCCCTTTATCGGAAACCTGGCTTCGGCTTGAGTTTCGGATTCTTCAGGGAGGACTAAGGCGCCTTGACGCCACTACATGGCGTATATACATTGAGCCATGGAGTTCACATGGTCAGAGCGGAAGCGCGCAATCAACCTGAGGTTGCATGGACTTGATTTCGTTGACGCTCCGAAGGTTTTTGAAGGCGTAACCTTCACCTTTGAAGACGATCGGTTCTTCTACGGCGAGCAGCGTTTCATAACGTTGGGGTTGCTTGCCGGAATCCCCGTTTCAATTGCGCACACCGAGAGCGAGCATGAAATCCGCATCATCTCATTCCGCAAGGCCACGAGCAGTGAAGCAGAAATCTATTTCCGTGAAGTCCAAAACTAACTGGCAGCACCTGAAGACTGGCGGTGCAGAACCCACGGCAGAGCATCCCGAGGCATCCGTCGAGCGCATCGTTCGTGGGGTGGTGCGCAGAGGCCTAAAACCGCTGCCTACAAAGGCGGCGGTGTCGCTCCGGCTGGATCAAGATGTTTTGGAGTGGTTCAAGGGGCAAGGCCCCGGCTACCAGACAAAAATCAATGCCGTACTACGGGCATTTCGTGATGCATCGGTCTAACCAGAGCTACATGGACTCCTCCCACAAGGGGCAGATGAAGTAAATCGCTGACCGTGGCGTGTGAAGGTGGTTGCAGTCGTACATTCGGCTTCGTCGATGGCCCGCGAAACAGGCCGAGCCTTCATGGAAATTCGCGCCGGGAAGGCCACACGTTCAAAACGAGCTTTTCGCTCGACCTAGTTATCGGCCTTATTTCCCGGACGGTCCGACCGTCTACGCCATGATCTGCTGTCTTCTCCTGCGCAACCGTGAGAAAGGGTTGTGCTGCTTGAATCAGGCCGCAGCCGCCGCTGCCTGATTCGGATCAAACACGGTGCCGTGCCGCCAAGTCGCCCAGGCGATGCGCGCGATCTTGTTGGCCAGCGCACACGTCGCCTTGTTGTGATTGGTTCGATCCTTTAACGCTAGTGCCCATCGTTGCAAGGCATTGAGGTCGTGTCCGGCTCGCTGCATCTGCCCGGCTCGCAGTAGTACCGACCGGGCGCCGTGGACCATCAACATGCGCACGTAGCGATCGCCACGCTTGCTGATGCCCCCGAGCTTTCGGATCGATCCGCTGGAATGCTCGCGTGGTGTCAGCCCCAGCCACGAGGCCAAATGGCGGCCATCACGAAAGTGGCTCGCGTCGTTGGCGCTGGCGTAGAGCGCCGTGGCGGTCAGAAGGCCGATGCCGGAAATCTGTCGCAGATGAGAAATCACTGGGTTCTGTCTGCTGACGGCTTCGAGTTGGCGTTCGACGGCGTCGATGCGCTGTTCCAGTTCATGAATCTCGTCGAACAGCTGGCGCAGTGTGGGCGCCAGCAGCGGAGGAAGCGCTTCGTGCTCGAGCAGTTCGGGGATTCGCAACAAGGCTGCACCGGCACCCACTGGCAGAATCAGACCGAATTCGCGCAGCAGTCCGCGCAAGGTATTGATGCGTGCAGTACGCGTCTCCATCCAAGCGCTGCGACAACGATGCAAACCCTGGATCGCCTGATGCTCAGGCGACTTCACCGGCACCGGCAGAATCTCCGAATTCTTCGCCGCCTCCAACATCGCCAGGCAATCGACCCGATCGGTCTTGTTTCGACGTCGATAGACGCAGACGTAGGGCACGGGCAGCAAGCGAACACGGTGGCCGTAGGCCTGCATCAGACGCGCCCAGTGATGAGCGCCGCCGCAAGCTTCCAGCACGAACTCGGCAGGCTCGTGTTGCGCGAGGTAATCGGCGAATGCCGCCCGATTCAGCCGCAGACGCCGGACCACCTTGCCGCGTGCCGATTCCGCCACCTCGAAAACAAGCTTTGCGGTATCCACCGCGATGAGCGTAGATTCCATATCGGACTCCTCCTGTTGCTTCCGCTGATGATCAACACATCCAGCTTGGCACTCAGATGCCGCTTAAAACAGCGGGAGGAGTCCATTCCATCATTCAACCCGACATCCCGGCCTCCGCGGCTTAAGCTCGGCTGGGCTGACAAAAGCGGAGGGAGTCATGGCGTCGAAAGAAGATCTTCAAGACTGGGTGCACCAAGCCCTGAAAGCATTAGGCGGTCGTGGCTCAATCGTCGAGATCGCAAAGCACATTTGGGCCAACCGCGAAGCTGAGCTACGCAAGTCAGGCAATCTGTTCTTCACGTGGCAATACGACATGCGTTGGGCCGGCAATGCATTACGCCGAAAATCGATTATGAAAAGCCAAGAGGTATCGCCCGTTGGCATCTGGGAGCTTGCAGAGTGAGAGCTAGCCCCAACCAGGCGCTGCAGCCGACGTATTTGCCTTCGCTCCGCTACGGCAAATCCGCGGCTGAGTTCGGGCATTAAACATCTCCCGCATGGAATCCATTGTTTTCAGAAGTGCGCGCATCGCCGATGCTGATGCTGTTTGGGCCGTTAGAACGGAAGCTATTGTGCGTGGCTGTTCCTCTCACTACCCGAAGAACATTATCGATTCATGGTCCGCTGCGGCGATGCCGGAAGGCTATGGGGCCATGCTTCAGAGGGAGGGCTTCATACTTGCTATGGAAGGTTATAGGGTCGTTGGATTTGCTGGGCTCAAGGCTGCTGCACGAGAGGTTAATGCGGTGTTTGTGCATCCGGAGGTTGCAGGCCAAGGCCTAGGTGCGCAACTGCTAGAGCGTGTTGAATCCCAAGCTCGTAGCCTGGGCCTCAGGGCGGTCATGCTGCATGCGTCACTGAACGCTTTGGCGTTCTACGGCCGATACGGGTATGTAGAGCTCGGCAGGGGGTTCCACTCAACGCGCAGCGGCCTTCAAATCGCCTGTATCCACATGGAGAAGCAGCTCGATAGCGCCGCCTAGGCATAGATTCCAGCGGACGTCCCCGCCTTCGCTATCGCTCGGCAGAGTCGCTGTTGAAGCTAGGCTGTTATGCACTTCAGGACCCAGCATGATTGACTGGCACTTCGCATGCTCGGTTCGGTCGCGGAGGCCGAAGAGGTGGTGCAGGACGCCTGGCTACGCTGGCATGAGGCGCCGCGAGCCGCGCTCGATTCCACCGAAGCCTGGCTCGTGACGGTGACGACGCGGCTCGCGATCGATCGGCTGCGTCTGGCGAAAAACGAGCGCGAGGAATATTTCGGACTCTGGTTACCCGAGCCGATGCTCAGCGATGAGCCGACGCCCGAGGAAGCCACCGAGCGCGCCGATGAGGTCTCGATCGCCTTTCTCGCGCTGCTCGAACGCCTGACACCGGATGCGCGCGCCGCTTTCGTGCTGCGCGAGCTGTTCGATCTCGAATACGACGAAGTCGCACGCTGCATCGGCAAGACCGAAGCCGCGTCGCGTCAGCTCGTAAGCCGGGCGAAGACGCAGCTGCGCGAAGGCAAGCAGCGGCAGAGCGTTTCGCCCGAAGTGCACCGCCGCCTGCTCGATCGTTTCGCCGACGCGCTCACGCGTGGAGACACTGCCGCCTTGCAGGCGCTGCTCACCGAGGATGCCGAGCTGATCGGCGATGGCGGCGGCAAGGTGTCGAGCTTCGGTCGCCCGCTGATCGGCGCCTGGAGGCTCGTGAAGCTGTTCATCGCGGCCGTGCGTCGCACGGCAGGACTGCAACGCCTGGAGCCGGCACTCGTCAACGGCGAATGGGCGCTGCTGCGCATCGTCGGCGACCGCCTGCATTCGGTCGAAAGCATCGAGACCGACGGCCAGCGCGTGACCCGCATGCTCGTGCAGCGCAACCCGGACAAGCTCAGGCGCATCGCATCGAAACTCGGGCTGAGAACGGTCGATGTCACAAACGCGGAGGCTGCCCCGTCTGGTGAGTGAAGTCCTCACTCATCAACGGAGCATCACCATGTCACAGCGCCTCAACTACATGCAGCAGTCGTCGGACCTGTTCAAGAAACTCAGCACGCTGAGCATGGGCGTCAAGGCCAGCGGCATCGAAAGCGGCATCCTGTATCTGGTCGACATCCGCGCCTCGCAGCTCAACGGCTGCGCCTTCTGCCTCGACATGCACATCAAGCAGGCCAAGATCGGCGGCGAGCGTGAACTGCGCCTGCACCACGTCGCCATCTGGCGTGAGTCGCCGTTGTTCAACGAGCGCGAACGCGCGGCGCTGGCCTGGACCGAGGCGCTGACCCGGCTCGGCGAGCACGGCGTCACCGACTCCGATTACGCCGCCGCGCTCGAGCAGTTCTCGGAGAAGGAACTGTCCGATCTGACGTTCGCGGTCGGCATCATCAATCTCTGGAACCGGCTCAACGTCGCGTTCCGCAACGTGCCGGGCTCGCTCGACAAGGCGTTTGGGCTCGACAAGGCCGAGCTGGCCTGAGCGCAGGTTATGGAAACTCCGCGAAGGTCTCGGTGCTCGTAGGTGTACGGCCGATGTGCGGGGTTTTCCGCTAACGCTTGCTGCTCACTTTCGAATACGCCCGCAAGAACACGTCGACCGAAGCGTCGATGTGCTGCCGGCGCTCGGCCGCGGGCACGGCTTCGATCGCGCCGACGAGCATCTGCAGGTGATACGGCCCCTTGATCAGGCAGAAGAACTGCGAGGCCGCTTCGGCCGGATTCAGCACCTGCAACTCGCCGCTCTCGGTGGCGGCGATCAGCATCTTCGACAACAGGGCGATAGTCTTCTCGGGCCCCGCTTGCCAGAACAGGGCCGACAGCTTGCGATGACGCTCCGGGTTGCTCGCCATGAGCCGCGTGAGCTGCAGCGAGTCCTCGCCGATGATGAGGTCGAAGAAGCCTTCGGCGATCAGCGTGAAACGTTCGCGCAGGTTCTGGCCGGCAGCGAATTCGTAATGCGTGTCGGGCGTGTGCGACCGGCACACCTGTTCGACCGCCTCGCGGAACAGCTCGTCCTTGTCAGCGAAATGGCTGTACAGCGTCACCTTCGAAACGCCCGCGAGCCTGGCGATGGCGTCCATGCTGGTGGATTCGAGGCCGTCGCGGGCGAACAGCGTCTTGGCCGATTCGAGCACGGCCAGGCGCTTGTCCTGGTCCTTGGGGCGGCCGCGCGCAGGCGCTTCGCGCTCGGGCGCAGGGGGCTTGGCGGGTGGGAACGGGCGACGTGACATTCACTTAATGTACTATCAAGTTCAGAAATGAGTGGGCGGCCGCCGGCCGCAATGGGAGACCTCATGCACCGCAGCTTCGGCCCGCAAAAAGTGGCGGCCGGTTCGAGTTTCGTGTTGGCCCTGATCCTGAGCTTGAGCGCCTGCGGCGGCAAAGAAGCCCCGCCCGCCCTGCCCCGGCCGGTCGCCGTGGTCAAGCCGGCCGCGCTCGATGCGCTCGCCGGCGAAGCCTATCCGGGCACCGTGCGCGCGCGGGTCGAATCGGCGCTGTCGTTCCGGGTCGCCGGCAAGATCATCGAGCGTCGCGCCGAGATCGGCATGCACGTCGACAAGGGCACCGTGCTCGCCGTGCTCGATCCGGTCGATGCCAGGCTCAATGTCAAAGCGTCCAACGCGGCGGTCAAGGCCGCCGAGGCCGATGCGCGCCTGACCAGGAGCGAATACAAGCGTCACGAAGACCTGCTCGCCAAGGGCTTCGTGAGCCAGTCGCTGGTCGATCTGCGTCGCAACGAGGCCGACGCCGCGCAGGCCCGGCTCGATCAGGCCAAATCGCAGCTCGCAGTGATCCGCAACCAGGCCGGCTATACGAGCCTGGTGGCCGACGCGCCGGGCACCGTCACCGAACTGCTGGCCGAAGTCGGCCAGAACGTCGCCGCCGGTCAGGCGGTGCTCAATTTCGCCCGAGATGGCGAGCGCGAGGTGCGCATCACCGTGCCCGAAGGCGGCGGAGTCGCCGCGCTGCGCAACTCGCCGGGCCTGACGATCACGCTCTGGGGTGTGCCGGACAAGCGCTACCAGGGCCGCATCCGCGAGGTTTCCGCCGCGGCCGATCCGCAGCTGCGCACGCACGAGGCGCGCATCACCATCGTCGACCCGGATGACGCCATTCGCCTCGGCACCACCGCGAGCGTGATCGTCGGCGCCTCCGCGGTCGCCGGCTCGTTCCGCCTGCCGCTGACGGCGGTAACGGAGATCGACGGCAAGCCGACGATCTGGCGCGCGCAGGGTGACCCGCTAACGGCGCAGCCCGTGACGGTCGAAGTGCTGCAGTTTCTCGAGCGCGACGCGATCGTGCGCGGCCCCTTGAAGCCGGACGATCAGGTGATCTCGGCCGGCGTGCACCTGCTGCTTCCGGGCATGGCCGTGAAGGCGATCGATCGCAGCGCGCCGGTCGGGCTCTAGGGAACCGCCGCCATGCGCTTCAACCTGAGCGAATGGGCGCTCGCGAACCGCCCGCTGGTGATCTTCTTCATGGTGCTGCTCGCAGTGATGGGCGTGCGCGCCTACACGAGCCTCGGCCAGTCCGAAGATCCGCCGTTCACGTTCCGCGTGATGGTGATCCAGACCTACTGGCCCGGCGCGAGCGCCGACGAGATGGATCGCCTGGTCACCGATCGCATCGAGGAGAAGCTGCTCGAGCTCGAAACGCTCGACTTCGTGCGCAGCTACTCGCGGCCCGGCGAATCGGTGATCACCATCATCATCCGCGACGACCTGCCGCCGTCGGCGATGCAGGAATCGTTCTACCAGGTGCGCAAGAAGATCGGCGACATTCGCGGTCGCCTGCCGGCCGGCATCGTCGGGCCGCTGTTCAACGACGAGTTCGGCGACACCTTCGGCAACATCTACGCGCTGACCGGGCCCGAGTTCAGCTACGAAGAACTCAAGGACTACGGCGACCGCATCCGCGAGCGCCTGCTGCGCGTGCCGCAGGTGGCGAAGGTGGATTTCCTCGGCACGCAGGAAGAGCGCGTGTTCGTCGATCTCGCCAACGCCAAGCGTGGCCAGCTCGGCATTCCGCTGACGAGCGTCGTCAACGCGCTGCAATCTCAGAACGCGATCGTCGCCACCGGCAGCTTCGACACGCCGCTCGAACGTATCTACACGCGCGTGAGCGGACGCCTGCAATCGGTCGACGACCTGCGCAATCTGCCGATCGCGGCCGACGGGCGCAGCGTGCGGCTCGGCGACATCGCCGACATCTACCGCGGGTACCAAGACCCGCCGGCCACGCGCATGCGCGTCAACGGCGTGAGCGCGCTCGGCATTTCGGTGTCGATGGAAAAAGGCGGGCACATCATCCGGCTCGGGCAGTCGCTCGATGCCGAGATCGAGGACATTCGCGCAGGTCTGCCGCTGGGCATGGAGCTGTCGCGCGTGGCCGACCAGCCGCGCGCGGTCACGCGCGGCATCGAGGAGTTCGTGCATGCGCTCGTCGAAGCGGTCGCGATCGTGCTCGCGGTGAGTTTCATCAGCCTCGGCGTGCGCACAGGCCTGGTGGTGGCGCTGACGATTCCGCTGGTGCTCGCGGCGACCTTCGTGGCGATGCGCCAGTTCGGCATCGACCTGCACAAGATTTCGCTCGGCTCGCTCGTGCTCGCGCTCGGCCTGCTCGTCGACGACGCGATCATCGCGGTCGAGATGATGGCGGTGAAGCTCGAGCAAGGCCACGACCGGCTCAAGGCCGCGGCCTTCGCGTACACGAGCACCGCGTTCCCGATGCTGACCGGTACGCTGATCACGGCGGCAGGCTTCCTGCCGATCGCGACGGCCGCGTCGAGCACCGGCGAATACACGCGCTCGATCTTCCAGGTGGTGACGATCGCGCTGCTGCTGTCGTGGATCGCGGCGGTGGTGTTCGTGCCGCTGCTCGGCTACTACCTGCTGCCCGAGCATGCGTTCCGCAAGTCCGAGAACGCGCAGCATCACGACATCTACGACACGCGCATGTACCGCGCATTCCGCAGGGCCGTGCAATGGTGTGTCGACGCGCGCTGGACCACCATCGCGGCCACGCTCGGCATCTTCGTCGGCGCCATCGTGTTGTTCGGCATGGTGCCGCAGCAGTTCTTTCCGTCGTCGACGCGCCTGGAGCTGCTGGTCGACCTGAAGCTGCCCGAAGGCGCTTCGCTCGAGGCGACCGACGAGGCCGCCAAGCGGCTCGAAGCGCTGCTCAAGAAGCAGGAAGGCATCGAGAATTTCGTCGCCTACGTCGGCTCCGGTACGCCGCGCTTCTATCTGGCGCTCGATCAGCAGCTGCCCGCCGCGAGCTTCACGCAGTTCGTCATCAACACGCGCGACATCGAGGCCCGCGAAGCCTTGCGAGCCAAGCTGCTCGAAGAACTGCCGCTGAACTTCCCGGATCTGCGCTGGCGCGTGAACCGGCTCGAGAACGGCCCGCCGGTCGGCTACGTGCTGCAGTTCCGCGTCATGGGCCCGGATCGTGCGGTGGCGCAGCAGATCGCCGAGAAAGTCGCCGCGATCTTCCGCGCCAATCCCTACCCGGCCGGCATCCATCTCGACAGCTACGAGCCGTCGAAGGTCATCAAGGTCAAGGTCGATCAGGACCGTGCGCGTGCGCTCGGCGTGACTTCGTCCGACATCGCGCAGACCATTTCGGGTTCGCTCGACGGCGCCCAGCTGTCGGACTTCCGCGAAGAGAACAAGCTCATTCCGATCACCCTGCGCGGCCCGCTCGCCGAGCAGAAGCACCTGAACCTGCTCGGCTCGCTGGCGATTCCGACCGCGGGCGGCTCGGTGCCGCTGGCCCAGCTCGCGCAGATCGAACAGAGCTTCGAGCCTGGCATCCTCTGGCGTCGCGATCGCATCCCGACCGTGACCGTGCGCGCCGACATCTACGCCGACGTGCAGCCGCCGGTGGTCGTCAGCCAGCTGCTGCCCGAGATCCAGAAGATCGAGTTGCCGCGCGGCTATCGCATCGAAACCGGCGGCACCGTCGAGGATAGCGGCAAGGGTTCGGCTTCGGTCAACGCCGGCATGCCGCTGTTCCTGCTCTGCGTGCTGACCTTGCTGATGATCCAGCTCAAGAGTTTCTCGCGCACAGTGCTGGTGTTCCTGACCGCGCCGCTCGGCATCATCGGCGTCGCCGTGGCGCTGCTGGTGTCGACGCAGCCGTTCGGCTTCGTCGCCATGCTCGGCACCATCGCGCTGGCCGGCATGATCATGCGCAACACCGTGATCCTGGTCGACCAGATCGAGCAGGACATCGCCGACGGCCATCCACCGCAGGTCGCCATCGTCGACGCCACCGTGCGCCGCCTGCGGCCGATCGTGCTGACCG
This sequence comes from Hydrocarboniphaga sp. FW305-C-57, assembly GCF_058783045.1. Taxonomy (NCBI): domain Bacteria; kingdom Pseudomonadati; phylum Pseudomonadota; class Gammaproteobacteria; order Nevskiales; family Nevskiaceae; genus Hydrocarboniphaga; species Hydrocarboniphaga sp. FW305-C-57. The sequence goes on from NZ_JBYSYG010000020.1 coordinate 9,877, forward strand.
CCGCGGCGGCGGTGCTCGCGATGATTCCGCTGTCGCGCTCGGAATTCTTCGGCCCGATGGCGGTGGCGATCATGGGCGGGCTCATCGCCGCGACGCTGCTGACCCTGCTGTTCGTGCCGGCGCTCTATGCGGCCTGGTTCCGGGTGCCGCGTACCGGCACGCGCTAGTTTTTCGTGCTGGCCCTTCGATCCGGCGGGCACGGATTCGTGCGTGGTCTGTGGTATATCTAACGGTATATCTACGAATTGACCATCAGACGCCCGAAGAGCTTGGTTTAGCGCCAGTTTCGGGCGACCCGGTCTTCGAGCCACCCGCCATGCATGGACTGCAGATGAGCACGCCCGAGAACATCAGTGAGCCTCGTTTCGACGAACTGATCCACGACTTCTACGGCCGGGCCATCACCAGCGAGTGGTCCGATTTTCGTGACGGTGGCCTGTCGGCGCTGTGCGAGTGGGCCGGTGCCGCCGGCGCGGTCTGGATCACGCTGTCGCACAGCAGCGTGATCGGCGAGTTCACCGAGTTCCCGGCCGAACTCGGCATCAGCCGCTCGGCCGTGACCAGGCTCACCAAGTCCGGCGACTTCGCCGAAAAGCTGCTCTCGCCGGTGCCTTCCGAACTGCAGTCGCCCAAGCTCGCGGATGCCACGAGCGTACAGGTGCAGCGCTATTCGCATCGCAAGACCGCGCTCGACAGCGTGGTGCTGGTCTACTTCCGCGGCAACGCGCAGCCGACCGCGCTGCTGAGCCGCGCGGTCGGGCATCTGGTCGAGGCCGGCAGCCTGTCGCTGCACCAGTACATCCAGCGCGACGAGTGGCTGCTCGCGCTCGGCCGCAGCAACCGCGGCACCGCCGCGGTCATCGATTCGGGCGGCGTGATCTACGCGGCGAGCAAACGCTTCCGCGATCTGGTCGCCGCCGAGGACGGCTCGCCCGATTTCACCGAGCTGCCGTTCGCGATGCCGAACCTGGAACTCGACGGCACCGCCGATTTCGTCCACGGCCCGCTGCATTTCCGCGTTTCGCCGCTCGGCGGCGTGTTCCAGATGTATGCGCGCAAGCCGCTGCCGCTCGACGGCCTGTCGCCGCGCGAACAGCAGATCGCGCGCGCGCTCGGCAACGGCAAGACCTTCAAGAGCGTCGCGCGCCAGTACGACATCGCGGTGTCGACGGTCGCCAACCATGCCTCGCGCATCTATCGCAAGCTCGGCATCTATCGCCGCGAAGACCTGGTCGACCTCGTGCGCCGCCCGGCCGCCAACAGCGAAGTGGCGCCGCCGGCCGCCGCCGCGCGCTGAAGCCCGGCCACCATGGACCTGTCGGCGATTCGCGAGGCCGAAGACCTCGGCCACGGCATTCGTTGCATCGACACGCTGCAGGACAGGCCCGGGCTCGCCTGCTGCTATCTGGTCGAACACCAGGGCGTCGCGGCGCTGATCGAATGCGGCACGTCGCCCGGAGTTCCCGGCCTGCTCGCAACGATCGAATCGCTGGGCCTGCGCCGCGAGCAGATCCGCTATCTGATTCCGACCCACGTCCATCTGGACCATGCCGGCGGCGCCGGCCTGCTGATGCGCGAACTGCCGCAGGCCCGGCTCGTCGTGCATCCGCGTGGTGCCCGGCACCTGATCGATCCGTCGAAGCTCATCGCCGGTGCGACCGCCGTCTACGGCGACGACGTGGTGCGCGCCATGTACGGCCAGATCCTGCCGATCGAGTCCTCACGCGTGATCGAAGCGGCCGACGGCGCTCGCATCGCACTGGGTGACCGCGAGCTGCTGTTCGTCGATACGCCCGGGCACGCGCGCCATCACTTCTCGGTCTGGGACGCGCAAAGCCGCGGCTTCTTCGCGGGCGATACCTTCGGGCTGTCGTATCGCGTCTTCGACGGCCCGAACGGCGCGTATCTGCTGCCGACGACGACGCCCGTGCAGTTCGAGCCCGACGCCTGGGAGCAGACGCTCGACCGCTATCTGTCGTTCGATCCGCAGCGCATGTACCTGACGCATTACGGTTGCGTCGAGAATGTGGCGCAGCTCGCCGGCGAACTGCGGCAAGGGCTGCGCGACTACCAGGCCCTGGTCCGCAAGATTCCGGCCGGCGATGCGCGTCATCAGGCGCTCGCGGCCGCCCTGCTCGATTACAGCCTCGAGGCCCTGCGCGCGAAGCGCTCGCCGGCCACCGAGGCCTTCGCCCGCGACTGGCTCGCACTGGACATGGACCTCAATGCCCAGGGCCTCGAAGTCTGGCTCGACAAGGCTGGCTGAGCGGTCCAGGCAGGTCGGCGGTCGCCGTTACGATCGGATGCCCAGGCCCTGCGGCCGCCGGCTAAACTGCCGCCCATGCGTTCGTTCCTCGTCGCCGGCCGACTGGCCCTCCACTTGATGGTGGCCATGACCCTCACCGGCTGTACCACCGCGGGTTACTACTGGCAGCTCGCGCGTGGGCAGGTGCAGCTGTTGTCGAGCCGCGAATCGATCGCCGGCATCGTCGGCGATTCCAGGCGCGACCCCAAGCTGCGCGAGCGCCTCGGCCAGCTCCAGCAGGCTCGCCGCTTCGCCTCCGAACACCTGCATCTGCCCGACAACGGCAGCTATACGCTGTACGCCGACCTCAAGCGTGACTACGTGGTCTGGAACGTGTTCGCGACGCCGGAGTTCTCGCTCGCGGCGGTCGAGTCCTGCTTTCCGATCGCGGGCTGCCTTGCGTACCGCGGCTACTTCTCCCGGGCCGGAGCCGAGGCGCAGGCCGCCAAGCTGAAGCGCGAGGGCTACGAGGTCGAGGTCGGTGGCGTGCCGGCCTACTCGACGCTCGGCTGGTTCGACGACCCGGTCATCAACACCATGATGCGCTGGTCCGATGCGCACCTGATCGGCACGCTGTTCCACGAGCTCGCGCACCAGCGGCTCTACGTGAAGAACGACACCGCGTTCAACGAATCCTTCGCGAGCTTCGTCGAGCAGCAAGGCCGTCGCGACTATCTCGCGCTCAACGAAGTGCCCGGCATCGACGAGGCCGCCGAGCTGCGCCGGGAGCAGCGCAATCACCAGTTCGTCGAGCTGATCCTGGCGACGCGCGAGCAGTTGCAGGCGCTCTATGCCCAGCCGCTCGAAGCCGATGCGATGCGCCAGGCCAAGCAGGCCGTGTTCGACGACCTGCAGGCACGCTATCGCGTGCTGCGCGACGAGACCTGGAGCGGTTACGCGGGCTACGACGACTGGTTCGCCGAGCCGCTCAACAACGCGCGCCTGCTGCCGTTCGGCCTCTACGATCAGTGGGTGCCGGCGTTCGCCGCGCTCTGGCGCGAGCAGAATCGCGACTGGGCCGCGTTCTACGAGGCCGCCGCGCGCCTCGGCGCGCTGGCGCCGAACGAACGCCAGGCCAGGCTCGAAGCCCTGAGCGCGGAGCCTTCCGCATGAGCAAGCGCGGCAGCTTGCTGCTGCTCGTTCTCGTCGTCGTCGCCACCAGCGGCTTCGGCAGTCGCGACTCGACGTCGGAGGCGCGCCGCGACGCCAACCGCTTCGTCCTCGAAAAGCTCAATCGCCAGAGCGGCGAAGGCTGGAGCCGCAGCGGGCGTTATTTCCTGTGGAGCTATCGTTTCTCGCGCAACGGCTGCGATCTGGAGATTCGTCGCGAGGCGATCGAAGGCGGCCAGGTGGTCAGGCAGGAAGTTCCGCTGGCCGACGTGATTCCGCTCTGGATGGGCAGCGGCTCGCTGGGCCTGTACTGCCAGTCGCGGCTCAACTGCATCGACATGCAGGTAACCAACCCGGGCGATGTCGTGAGTTCGAGCAAGCTCAGCGAAACACCCGTGCTCGCGCCCGAGCCGGACGATCTGCCGAAGCTCAAGGATGCCTTCGACGAACTGCACCGGCTTTGCGACGACGCCTACGGGGCGCGCTGAGCGCAGCACGGCGCAGCCGCGCAAGCCCGGCCGTCAGCTCGCGAAGAAGAACCAGAGTCCCGCCAGCGCGCACAGCCCCACGAGGAGCAGCGCGAGCGCCCCGAGCGCGATCCGCGCGCCCGTGCCGCGCCGCTTCCACCAGGCCAGCGCACCGAGCACGATCGGCCGCAGCTTGACTTCGGAAGCGTCGAGCAGCCTGGCCACCACCAGCGATTCATGCGCGAGCATCACGAGCCCGAACGCGGTGATCAGCGTCCCAGGGCCTGGCGCCGGCATCGCAATGATGCCGACCACGGTGACGACGATGCCAGCTCCGAGGCGCAGCACGCGGCCGAAGGCGCTGCTGTGCGCCTCGCGCCGTGCTGCATGCTGATCCTGAAAGCGGTGCCCCGGCTCGCTTTCCTTGAAGCGCCGCAGGCGGTCCTTGATCCGCTCCATCATCGTCTCGTCCCCTCCGTTGCCGAACCGTAGGAGAGACGCAATGGCCGGCGACTGAATCGCCGATCGCTGCGGCCCGCGCTCAGCGCGCCGGATGCTGGTCGACCTGCTTGACGAACTCGCGCGCCTTGACGAAGCCGTACAGCACGCTGCCGTCGGGCAGGATGGTGGCGGGCGTGCCGCGCAGGCCCATCGCCTTGGCGAGTTCGTATTGGCTCTCGACCGGGTTCGGGCAACCGCCGACGGCCCGGCGCGGCAGCTTGCCGGTCAGCAGTGCGGTGCTCAGCACGCCCTGGCGATCGACGTCGCACCACACTTTCTGCGCCTCGTCGAAAGCCTCGGACGGCTTGCCGTCCTTGGAGAAGAACAGGTAGCGAACGCCGATCCCGGCGTCGTTGATGGCATCGATTTCCTTGTGCAGCAGCTTGCAGTAATGGCAATCGACGTCGGTGAAGATCGTCACCCACTGCCGCGCCTGGCCCGGCGGCGGAGCGAACACGATGGCGTTGCCGGCCTGGTCGAGCACGCTTTGCAGGCGCTCCTGGTTGCGCCGCTGATCGGTCAGGCGCGCGCCCGACTGCATGTCGATCAGGTCGCCCGACACCAGATAACGCCCGTCGGCCGTCACGTAGCCGAAGGCATGCGCCTGATGGATTTCGAACAGCCCCGGAGCCGGCGAGCGCACGATGTTCTGGCGCTGCACGTCGGGCAGGCTTTTGGCGAGCTTGTCGCGAATCTGCTCGAGCTCGGGATCGGGCTGCTGCGCCGAGACGCTCGCGCCGAGCAGCACGCCGAGCAGCACGATCGCAGGCCGCAGCCCGCCGCCGAGTCGATGCATCGTCGGCATGCCGGGAATCAGCCGGCCGGCGTCGCCTCGGAAGCCTGCAGCAGCTTGAGCAGTTCGGCCGGCTGGCGATAACCCGGAACGAGGTCGCCGTTGGCGAGGATGATCGACGGCGTGCCGCGCAGGCCGAGGTCACCGGCGGCCTGCAGCTGCTCGGCGACCGGGTTCTTGCACGAGCGGTCGCCGGCGATCGGCGCGCCGAGCTTGGCCTGCGTGAGCGCGTTCTTCTGGTCGGCCGAGCACCACACCTGCTCGGCCTTGTAGAACGAATCGGTATCGGCACCCGAGCGCGGGAAGAACACGTAGCGCACCGCGATGCCCTGATCGTTGTATTCCTTGATATGGCTGTGCAGGCGGCGGCAGAAGCCGCAATCGATGTCGGTGAACACGGTGACCGTGTATTTGGCCTTCTTGGCTTCGGGCGCGAATTCGATGAAGCCGTCCTTCTCGAGGTTCGACACCAGCGTGGCGCGCGCCACGCGGCGCGAATCCTCGGTGATCTCCTTGCGCGTCTGCAGATCGGTCAGGTCGCCCGCGATCAGGTAGCGGCCGTCGGCCGTCACGTAGCCGAAATTCATGTCGATCTGGATCTCGTAGATGCCCGGCAGCGGGGTGGCGCGCACGTGCTCGGGGTCGAGGTCCGGGACATGCGCCTTGATCGCGGCGCGCACGGATTCGATGTCTCCCGTCGTCGCCGCCGGCGCCGCGTCGATCCGATCGTCGGTGGCTTGCTGCTTGCCGGCTTCGGGCGCCGGCGGAGCGCAGGCGGCCAGGGACAGAATCAGGAGCGACAGGCAGTAGCGGAGTTTGATCACAGCACGATCCATCTGGGTGGGACGGCAAAGGGTCGGCAGCAGCCGCCGGAAGGCGGAAATGATGACACCAAACAAGCTCCGTTGTTCACGGCGATCTTTCTGCATCATCCGCGACGCCGGCCCTCGCAACGTGAGCCCGCCGGCCTTGAACCTATAATGACGCCCCATGCGCCAAGCCCCCCCGTCCCTGTTCGGCCCGCTGTTCGGGCTGGTCCATAGTGTCTACGCGGTCCTGGTGTTCTGCGTCGTCACCTTCGTGCTGATCTGCCCGCTAATCCTGGTGGTGCCGGGCGTGGAACGCCGGCGCAGGCTCGGGGCCTTCGGCACCCGGCTCGGCCTGTTGCTGATGGGCGTTCCGTTCAGCGTCAAGGGCCGCGACAAGCTGCCGCGCACGCCCTGCATCGTGGTTTCCAACCACGCGAGCTACTACGACGGCCTGCTGATGACGGCCGCGCTGCCGCCGAGCTTCTGCTTCGTGATCCAGCACGGCGTGGCGAACTGGCCCTACGCCGGGGCCGTGCTCAAGCGCATGGCGCACCTGTTCGTGAACCGCGAGGACGCGCGTGCCGGGGCGATGCAGACCCGGCAGATGTTCAAGGCGCTGCAGCAGGGCCAGTCGCTCGCGATCTTCGTCGAAGGCACGTTCAAGGCCGAGGCGGGCCTGCTGCCGTTCAAGAACGGCGCCTTCCTGCTCGCCAGAAAGGCCGGCGTGCCGGTGGTACCGGTCGCCATCCGCGGCTCGCGGCGCCTGCTCGGCGGCGGCAGCTGGCGCCCTCGCTGGAGCTGGATCGAGGTCGAGATCGGCCAGCCGATCGCCTCCGATCTCGATGTCGCCTTGCTGCGCGACGCGGCGCGCGCCCAGATCCTGTCGATGTGCGGCGAACCCGACCTGCAGCCCGCCGCCGCGGCCAGCACTCCTTCCAAAGTCCCCAAGGACGAGCCCGTCGAGCTCGTCTGAGCCTGAACATGACCGATTCGAATCTCTCGCCGCGCCAGCGCTACGAACTGGACCTCGCCAAGAGCGGCTTCGTCGCCGACGCCTCGCAAGCCGCCGCCGTCGATGCGCTCGATCAGGTGCAGCGCGCCCTGCTCGCCAATCCGCCGAAGAAGCGCCTGCTCAGCGACCGGCTGATCTGGCCGAAGGTCGAAGGGCTCTACATGTGGGGCGGCGTCGGCCGCGGCAAGACGCATCTGATGGACGCGTTCTACGACTCGCTGCCGTTCGAACACAAGCAACGCACGCACTTCCACCGCTTCATGCTCGAAGTGCACGATCGCCGCCGGCATTTCTCGCACAAGCGCGATCCGCTCAAGCTCGTCGCGCTCGAGATTTCGCACCAGGTGCGCGTGCTCTGCTTCGACGAGTTCTACGTCTCCGACATCGCCGACGCGATGATCCTCGGCAAGCTCACCGAATACCTGTTCGATGAAGGCGTCACGCTGGTCGCGACGAGCAACTGCGCGCCCGACGAGCTCTACAAGGACGGCCTGCAGCGGCAGAACTTCGTGCCGGCGATCGAGCGGCTCAAGCAGAACCTCAAGGTGCTCAACGTCGACGGCGGCGTCGACTACCGGCTGCGCGCGCTCACGCGCGTGCAGCTCTACCTCGACAGCAGCGACGCCGAGGCCGAAGCCAAGCTCGCGCAATGGTTCGGCGAAATCGCGCCCGAGCCGGGCATCGAGAACGTCACGCTGCAGATCCAGGGCCGCCCGGTGAAGGCGCGTCGCCGGGCCGACGGCGTCGCCTGGTTCGATTTCTCCGAGCTCTGCGAAAGCGCGCGCGCCGCCGCCGACTACATCCAGCTCGCCCGTGAATACCACGCGGTGATCCTCTCGCGCGTGCCGCAGCTGAGCGTCGAACACGAAGACTCCGCGCGCCGCTTCATCAACCTCGTCGACGAGTTCTACGATCGCGGCGTCAAGCTGCTGATCGCGGCCGCGGTTCCGCAGGAGCAGCTCTACACGGGCAAGAAACTGCGCTTCGAATTCAAGCGCACGCAATCGCGCCTGCGCGAGATGCAGTCGCAGGAATACCTGGCCAAGCCGCATCTGGTCTGAGGCGCGCGGCTCACCCGATCCGGCGCGCACGGCCAACACGGTCGCCCAGCGCCACGCCAAACCGCTGCCGGCGCCGGCTTGCGTGGCGCTGGCAGAGCTGGGGCCCGCCTGCCGCATACGCTATCTTGCGCTGCACGAACGAGAACCCGACAAGAACAGATTCCAGGTCAGGAACATGCGCGCAGCCCTTGCCCCAACCGCTCTGATCCTCATCGGCCTGCTGACCGGCCTGAGCCCCGCCGCCGGTGCGGCGACCGTGACCCGCGTTTCGCCGCAGGGCAGCGTCCGCGACGTCGCGCAGATCAGCATCGGCTTCGACGAAGCCATGGTGCCGATGGGCGATCCTCGCCTGCCCGCTCCGGCCGATATCCGCTGCGGCGATGCCAGGGGCAGCGGTCGCTGGGTCGATTCGCGCAACTGGGCTTACGATTTCGAAGCCACCCTGCCCGCCGGCCTGCGCTGCAGCGTCAAGCTCAAGGCCGACCTGAAGACCGAGGCCGGTGTGGCCATCACCGGCAAGCGCGAATTCGCGTTCGACACCGGCGGCCCGGCCGTGCGCCGCTCGATGCCCTACGAGGGTTCGAACGGAATCGACTCCGATCAGCTGTTCCTGCTCGCACTCGACGCGCCGGCGACACGCGAAAGCATCGAGCAGCACGCCTGGTGCGCGGTCGACAACCTGTCCGAGCGCCTTCCCGTGAAGCTGCTCGAAGGCGCCGAGCGCAAGGCCGTGCTCGATCAGCGCGAGCAGCTCGGCTACCAGTACCGGCGGCTGCTGCGCGAGAACGGCGAAGACGCCTGGACCAAACTGCCCCCCGAGCAGGCTTCCCTGCGCGAACAGCGCCTGGTGCTGCTGCGCTGCGCGCGGCCGCTGCCCGATGCCTCGGGCGTCGATCTGGTCTGGGGCTCGGGCATCGCGGCGGCCGGCGGCGCGGCGACGACGACCGACCAGGTGCTCAAGTTCGAGACGCGCTCAGCGTTCACCGCGAGCTTCTCGTGCGACCGGCTCCATCCGCAGTCCGGCTGCGTACCGGTGCTGCCGATGAGCCTGCGCTTCTCGGCGCCGGTGCCGGCCAAACTCGCGGCGAAGATTCGGATCGTCGGCGCCGGGCGGAAGATCGAACCGAAGGCTTTCGACGACGGCGAAGCGGTGGTCGAGCGCATCGAGTTCGCGGCGCCGTTTCCGGAGAATGCGAGCCTCAGCGTCACGCTGCCGGACGATCTGGCGGACGACGCCGGTCGCCCGCTGTCGAACGCCGGCAGCTTCCCGCTCGCGATCGGCACCGATGCGGCGCCGCCGCTCGCCAAGTTCCCGTCCGAATTCGGCATTCTCGAACTCAAGCAAGGCGGCGTGCTGCCCGTGACGCTGCGCGACATCGAAGACCCGGTGAACGCACTCGCCATCGGCGGCAAGAGCAAGCGCATCGACGACGAAGCGCAGATCATCGACTGGATGGCGCGCGTGCATCGCGCGGCCAATGGGCGCTGGGAAGAGCGCGCCTACATTCAGCCCGGCGTCGATTCGGTGTTCGCGGGCGACAGCGAGGTCGCGAGCTTCGAATTCCAGCGGCCGGTCGGCGGCAAGGCCTTCGAAGTGGTCGGCATTCCGCTCAAGGAACCGGGCTTTCACGTCGTCGAGATCGCGAGTCCGCGGCTCGGCGAAGCGCTGATCGGGCCGGGCAAGACGCGCTACGTCGCGACCACCGCACTCGTCACCAATCTGTCCGTGCATTTCAAATGGGGACGCGAATCCTCGCTCGCCTTCGTCACCACGCTCGATCGCGGCAAGCCCGTCGCGAACGCCGAGGTGCGCGTCGTCGATGGCTGCAATGCGAGCCCGATCTGGCAGGGACGCAGCGACGAAAACGGCATCGTGCGCATCGCCGCGACGCTGCCGAAACCGCAGACCTGGAGCAGCTGCGAGAGCAGCAGCGACAGTGCTCCACTGCTCGTCAGCGCACGTCACGACGGCGATTTCTCGTTCGTGCTGTCGAGCTGGAACGAAGGGATCTCGCCCTACGATTTCAACCTGAGCATGGGCCTCTGGGACACGCCGACCATCGGCCACACGGTGCTCGACCGCAGCCTGTTCCGCGCCAGCGAAACCGTATCGATGAAGCATTACTGGCGCCGTCACGACGCCGAGGGTTTGCGCGTTCCGGCCGAGGCTCCGGACAAGCTCATCGTCGAGCACATCGGCGGCGAGCAGCGCGTGGAATTGCCGCTCAGCTTCGATGCGCACGGCATCGCGACGAGCGAATGGAAGATTCCGGATTCGGCGCGCCTCGGCGAATACCACTTGCGGTTCGAAGGCCCCGAAAAGCCCGATGGCGAACGCATCAGCGCGGACAGCGGAAGCTTCCGCGTCGAGCAATATCGAGTGCCGCTCATGCGGGCGCTCGTCGAGCCGCCCAAGCAGCCCGCGATCGCGCTCAAATCCTTGCCGCTCGATCTCTACGTCGGCTACTTCTCGGGTGGCGGCGCGGGCGGTCTCGGCGTGAAGCTGCGCAGCCAGCTGCAGCCCAAAGCGCTCGACTTCGTTGGCTACGACGGCTATCGCTTCGGCGCGGAGCGTATCGTCGAAGGGCTCGTCGAGAATGGCGAATACGGTGACGAAGAGAACGACGAAGGCGGCAAACCTGCGAGCAGTCGCACGCAGCCGCTCGTACTCGACGCCAATGGCGCGGCACACACGGTCATCGACGATCTGCCCAAGCTCGACGAGCCCAAGACGCTCGTCACCGAGCTCGAGTATCCGGACGCCAACGGCCAGATCGCGTCGGTGCGCGGCAGCGTCGCGCTGTGGCCGGCCGGCGTGGTCGTCGGCGTCGGATCGAGCAACATCAAGGCCGGCGATGCGCTGAAGGTGCAGGCCGTGGTGCTCGGGGTCGACGGCAAACCCGCAGCCAATCGCCCGGTGTCGGTGACGCTCTACGAGCGCAAGTCGCACGGCTATCGCAAGCGCCTCGTCGGCGGCTTCTACGCGTATTCGAGCAGCACCGAAACGCGCAAGCTCGCGGCGGATTGCAGCGGACGCAGCGACGCGCAAGGCCGCTTCGAATGCAGCATCGACCCGAAGGCCACGGGCAGCATCACCATCGAAGCCGTCGCGCGCGACGACGAGGGCCGCCGCTCGCGCGCGACCAACAGCGCCTGGATATCGGGTAGCGACGACGACTGGTTCGTGCAGGGCGATTCGGATCGCATGGACGTAATTCCGGAGCAGCGCCAACTCGCACCGGGACAGAAGCTGAAACTGCAGGTACGCAGCCCGTTCCGCCACGCCACCGCGCTCGTGAGCATCGAACGCGAGGGCGTGCTCGACGCCTTCGTCACCGAAATCTCGGGCAGCGATCCGACCATCGAAGTGCCGATGCTCGACCGCTACGCACCGAACGTCTACGTCTCCGTGCTCGCGCTGCGCCCGCGCATCAGCGACTTCCGCAGCAAGCTCGCGAGCTTCCTGCGCTGGCTCGGGCTCGATCGCTTCATCGGCATCGAAGGCGGCAATCCGACCGCGATGGTCGATCTGTCCAAGCCCGCGTATCGGCTCGGCATCGCCGCCGTCGACGTCGGCTGGGATGCGCATCGCCTGCTCGTCAAGGTCAAGCCCGCGCAACCGCAGTACAAGACGCGTGACAAGGCCAGCGTGGACATCGAAGTGAAGACGGCCGACGGCAAGCCCTTGCCCGAAGGCGCCGAGCTCGCGTTCACTGCGGTCGACGAGGCCTTGCTCGACCTGCTGCCGAATCGTTCGGTCGAGGTGCTCGAAGCGATGATGCAGCGCCGCGGCATCGAAGTGCTGACGTCCACCGCGCAGATGCAGGTGGTCGGCAAGCGGCACTACGGACGCAAGTCCGCGGCGCCCGGCGGCGGCGGCGGACGCGGGGCTCCGCGCGAAATGCTCAACAGCCTGCTGAGCTGGCAGGCGCGCGTTCCGCTCGATGCGCAAGGCCATGCGAAGCTCGAAGTTCCGCTCAACGATGCGCTGACCGAGTTCCGCTTCACCGCGGTCGCGAGCGCCGGCAGCGACCGTTTCGGCGAAGGCCATGCGAGCGTGCGCACGACGCAGGACGTGCAACTGCTGTCGGGCCTGCCGCCGCTCGTGCGCGAAGGCGACGAGTACGAGGCGCTGTTCACGCTGCGCAACACCAGCGATCAGCCGCAGAGCATCGCGCTGAGCGCGTCGCTGCGAGATCAATCCGATGCCGAACTGCCCGCTCCGGCTTCGCAGCAGATCAGCCTGCCGGCGCAATCCGCGCAGCCCGTGCACTTCACGGTCAGCGTGCCTTACGGCATCAGCGGCTTGAGCTGGACCGTCAGCGCCAAGGGCGGCAGCGGCGAAACGCTCGACGCCTTGCGGGTGACGCAGCAAGTGGCGGCAGCGGTTCCGGTGCGCGTGCAGCAGGCGACGCTGCTGCAAATCGATGGCCCGCAATCCTTGCCGGTCGCGGCGCCATCCGATGCACTGCGCAGCGGCGCAGCAGAGACGCCTGCCCGTGGCGGTGTGCGCATCGCGCTGTCGCCTTCGCTGACGTCGAGCCTCGCCGGCGTGCGCGAGTGGATGCAGGCCTATCCGTACAGCTGCAACGAGCAGCAGGCTTCGCGCGCAGTCGCGACGAACAACCGCGAAGCCTGGAACACGCTCATGAGCCGCCTGCCGACCGCGCTCGACGGCGACGGCCTCGCCAAGTACTGGGCGATCGACACGCTCGAAGGCAGCGACGTGCTCACGAGCTATCTCGTGCAGCTCGCCGACACCAGCGGCTGGCCGATTCCGGACGATACCCGCGAGCGCATGCTCGGCGGCCTCGAACGCTATGCCGCGGGCCGCATCCGCCGTGGCGGCGCGATCGGCAATTCGGTGCTGGTTCCGCGCCGGCTCGCCGCGATCGAAGCCTTGTCGCGCCACGATCGCGCCAAGCCCGAATGGCTCGAATCGATGAGCTTCGATCCCACGCTGCTGCCGACCTCGGCACTGATCGACTGGATCGGCATCCTGCAGCGCGTGGACCAACTGCCGCGCAAGGCCGAGCGCCTGGCCGAGGCCAAGTCGGTGCTGCGTTCGCGGCTCGACCTGCAGGGCACGCGACTCGGGCTGTCATCCGACCGGGACTCGCTGTCCTGGTGGCTCATGGGCTCGGTCGACAGCAACGCCAATCGCGCGATTCTCGCGCTGCTCAAGGAAGCCGACTGGAAGGCCGACCTGCCGCGCCTCGTGCGCGGCGCGGTCGATCTGCAGCGGCGCGGCCACTGGGATTTGAGCACCGCGAACGCCTGGGGCTCGCTCGCGCTCGAACAGTTCGCGGGCGCCTTCGAGCGCGGCAAAGTCACGGGCAGCACGCGCGCCGAACTCGGAGCAAGCGCGCAGCAAAGCGATTGGAGCAAGCTCGCGGCGGGCGCCGATCCGGCACCGCTCGACCTGCCCTGGCCGCTCGCCTCCGCCGATTTGAAACTCACGCACGACGGCGGCGGCGCGCCCTGGGCCATCGTGCAGACGCGCGCCGCGGTGCCGCTGCGCGAACCGTTCTCGGCCGGCTATCGCATCAAGCGCACGATCACGGCCGTCGAGCAGAAGCACAAGGATCGCTGGAGCATCGGCGACGTCGCGCGCATCAGGCTCGAAGTCGAAGCCGCATCCGACATGGGCTGGGTCGTCGTCGACGATCCGGTGCCCGCGGGCAGCAGCATCGTCGGCAAGCTCGGCCGCGATTCGGCCTTGCTCGCCGCTGGCGAACAGTCCAGCGGCCAGGCCTGGCCGAGCTTCGAGGAGCGCCGCTTCGATGCCTATCGCGCCTACTACGAATACGTGCCGAAGGGGCGCTTCTCGACCGAGTACACGCTGCGCTTCAACGCCGCGGGCCGCTTCACGCTGCCGGCGACGCGCGTCGAGGCGATGTACGCGCCCGAGATGTTCGGCGAGACGCCGAATGCGATGATCGAGGTCAAGGAGCCCTAGTCCCAGTACGAAAGATCTGGCATTCCCGCGCAGGCGCGCCACACCAGCCGCTTCGTTCCGCATTTCTTCCGAACCATGCGAATTCCGAGGCTCACGTTCAAACGCTCGGCGCTCGCGCTGGCCTCGCTGCTCGCACTGATCGTGCTGCTGTTCGCCCTGCGCATCGAGCGCGACACGCGGCCCCGGCCGCTGCCCGATTTCGCGAGCCTGCGCGAGCACTACCGCTCGTCCGAGGCGCAGCTGCTCGATCGCAACGGGGTGCCGTTGCAGACGCAGCGACTCGACCTGTCGCAGCGCCGGCTCGGCTGGGTGGCGCTCGATCAGATTTCTCCGGCGCTGATCGACACGCTGATCAAGGCCGAGGATCGGCGCTTCAAATCGCATTCGGGCGTCGATGCGCTCGCGATCGCAGGCGCGATGCGCGATCGGGCGCTCGGCCGGGCCTATCGCGGAGCGAGCACCCTGCAGATGCAGCTCGTCGGCCAGCTCGATCCGGCATTGGCTTCGACGGCCCAGCGTCGCGGCCTGCTGCAGAAACTGCGGCAGATGCGCGCCGCGAGGTCGCTCGCGGCCAGTTGGTCGCGCGACGAGGTACTCGAGGCCTATCTGAATCAGGTGAGCTTTCGCGGCGAGACGCAGGGCGTCGCGGCGGCTTCGGCGCAGCTGTTCGGCAAGCCGGCTTCGGCGCTCACGCTGGCCGATTCGCGCACGCTCGTCGCACTGTTGCCTGCGCCCGGTGCGAAGGCCGAAGCCGTCGCGCGGCGCAGCTGCGCGATCGGCTCGCTGCGCGGCGACGACTGCGACGCGCAGCGGGCGCTGACCTTCGCCGCACTCGCGCGTCCGCCCGCGATCGCGCTCGAACACAATCTCGCGCCGCATCTGGCTCGCCGCCTGCTGCGCGAGCCCGGCGAACGCTTGCGATCGACGCTCGATGCGCGCGTCCAGCAGCTGTCCGTGCAGGTCTTGCAGAACCAGCTGCGCTCGCTCGTCGGCGAGCGCGTGCGCGATGGCGCGGCCGTGGTCGTCGACAACGCGAGCGGCGACGTGTTGGCCTACGTCGGCTCGGCCGGTCCGGGCAGCCGCGCGGCGCAGGTCGACGGCGCGCGTGCGCTGCGCCAGGCCGGCTCCACGCTCAAGCCCTTCCTTTACAGCCTGGCGATCGAGAAAGGCTGGCTCACGGCCGCGAGCCTGCTCGACGATTCGCCGGTCGCGCTCGAGGCCGGCGCCGGCCTCTATCGGCCGCAGAACTACGAGCACGACTACCAGGGCCTGGTCAGCGTGCGCACCGCGCTCGCGGGCTCGCTGAACATTCCGGCCGTGCGCACGCTCGTGCTCGCGGGCACCGAGGCGTTCCGCGAGCGCCTGCACGCACTCGGCTATGTCGACGGACTCACCGAATCGGGCGAGTTCTACGGCTATTCGCTCGCGCTCGGCTCGGCCGAAGTGAGCCTGCTCGAACAGGCCAACGCCTATCGCACGCTCGCCAACGGCGGCCGCTGGTCGGCGTTGCGCTATCGGTTGGACGAAGAAGCACCGCCGCCGCGCCAAGCGATGTCGGCCCAGGCCGCCTTCATCGTCCGCGACATCCTGGCCGACCGCGGCGCGCGCGCGGTGACCTTCGACCTCGAAGGCCCGCTGTCGACTTCTTACCGCGCCTGGGTCAAGACCGGAACGAGCAAGAACCTGCGCGACAACTGGTGCGTGGGTGGAAGCGCGCGCTACACGGTCGCGGTCTGGGTCGGCAACTTCGAGGGCGACCCGATGCGCACGGTCTCGGGCATCACCGGCGCGGCCCCGGCCTGGCGCGAGATTCTCGATGCGCTCGAGGCCATCGCCGCGTCGCCACGCGAGCCCGAGACGCCGCCCGCAGGCCTCGTGCACCAGCACGTGCGCTATGCGGGCGCGATCGAAGCCGAGCGCGAGGAATGGTTCACCGAGGGCACCCAGACCGCGCTGGTCGCCCCGGCGCCCGGGCTCGCGGCGCGCGCGCGCATCGTCTCGCCGGCGGCCGGCAGCTTCATCGCGCTCGATCCGGACATTCCGCTGCCGCGCCAGCACCTGCCGCTGCGCGTCGAACCGGCTTCCGCCGACCTGCGCCTGCGACTCGATGGGCGCGTGCTCGGCGACGCGGCCCGGCCACGACTGTGGACGCCGCTGCCGGGCCCGCACAGGCTCGAGCTGATCGACGCCCGCGACCGGGTGCTCGACAGCGTGAACTTCAGCGTGCGGACGCCCAGCTAGGGTGGAAACATTGACCGAGCTGCCGCTCTCTGCGTCCCGGCGCGACCGGCGTTCGCCCGGCTCGCCAAACCCGGTCGATTCGGGCTCGCTTCCGCCAGGGCCGCTATCATCCTGCCCATGATCAAGGTTCTGACGATCGAAGACGACGAGATCACGGCGCGCGAAATCATCGCCGAGCTGTCCTCGCACGGCATCAGCGTCGACTGGGCCGCCAACGGCCACGAAGGGCTGCAGAAGGCCTCGGGCACGCGCTACGACGCGATCACGCTCGACCGCATGCTGCCCGGGCTCGATGGCCTGGCCGTGGTCAAGGGCCTGCGCGAGGCCGGCGTCGACACGCCAGTGCTGATGATCAGCGCGCTGTCCGATGTCGACGAGCGCATCCGCGGGCTGCGCGCGGGCGGCGACGACTACATGACCAAGCCGTTCGCTCCGGACGAGATGGCCGCGCGCATCGAGGTTCTGATGCGCCGCCGCGGCAACACACCGACCGTGCTCGACCTCAAGGTGATGGACCTGGAGCTCGACCTCATGAGCCGCACGGCCCGTCGCGGCAGCCAGGAACTGAGCCTGCTGCCCACCGAGTTCCGCCTGCTCGAATTCCTCATGCGCAACAGCGGCCAGGTGCTCACGCGCATGATGATCTTCGAGACCGTCTGGGGCTATCACTTCGACCCCGGCACCAATCTGATCGACGTCCATATCGGCCGCCTGCGCCGCAAGATCGACCTGCCCGGACTCACGCCGCTGATCCATACCGTCCGTGGCCAGGGCTACACCTTGAGTGCGAGCGCAGCACTTGGCGAACGGCACTGAGCGCCCGCTGCGGACGCTGTTCCTGCGCGCCACCAGCACGCGCATCATCGCCGTCTACGGCCTGCTGTTCGTGCTCTGGAGCAGCGCGGTCATCAGCTTCATCTACTGGGAAAGCAGCCACTACCTACGCTCGGTGATCGACGAGATCATCGCCCAGCGCATGAGCTATCTCTCGAGCGTCGCCCCTGGCCAGCTGCCCGGTGCGATGAACGCGATCACCGCGATGGGCAATCTGACGCAAGGCGGCTTGTTCGACGAGCAGGGCCGTCATCTCACCGGCGGCCTGCGGCAGATACCCGAGGGCCTGGCGATCGACGGCAAGATCGTCGAACTCAGCAACGTTTCGACGACGGCCTATGGCAATACCGGGCCGGCCGTGATTCCGCACGTGCGGGCCGTCGCCAAGCGGATGCCGAACGGCGAACTCGTGGTGCTCGCGCGCGATGCGCGGGTGGTCGATCGCATCGGCAGCATCATCGGCGGCGCTCTGCTGTGGGGGCTTTCGCTGACGATCATTCCGGGCGTCGTCGGCGGCCTGCTGCTCGCCCGCGGTCCACGCAAGCGCATCGAGAAGATCGGCCAGACCACCGAGCTGATCATCCGCGGCGATTTCTCGAAGCGGCTGCCGGTCTCCTCGCGACACGACGAACTCGACATGCTCGCGGGCATCGTCAACCGCATGCTCGGCGAGATCGAGCGGCTGGTCGGCGAGATCAAGGGCGTCTGCGACAACATCGCGCACGATCTGCGCACGCCGCTGACGCGCCTGCGCGCCCAGCTGCACCGGCTGCGCCAGCAGACGCCGGCCGACGACGTGCGCTCCGCGACACTCGAGCGCTGCATTACCGACACCGACGCCCTGCTCGATCGCTTCCGCGCCCTGCTGCGCATCTCCGAACTCGAGTACCTGCATCGCCGCGCCGGCTTCGATGGCACCGATCTGTCGGCCACGCTGCGCCAGCTGCACGAACTCTACGCTCCGCTCGCCGAGGACAAGAGCGTTCGCTTCTCGCTCGAGATCGCAGAGCCGCTCGATGTCCGCGCCGACGCAGGCCTGATGTTCGAAGCGATGAGCAACCTCGTCAGCAACGCGATCAAGTTCACGCCGGCCGGCGGCGAAGTGCGGCTATGCGCAGCCGTCACGTCCGCCGGCGTGCGCGTCGACGTGATCGACAGCGGCCCGGGCATACCGGCCGAGGAGCGCGATTCGGTCCTGCAGCGCTTCTATCGCAGCGAGAATGGCCGCGATGTCGAAGGCTTCGGCCTCGGCCTCAGCATCGTGGCGGCGATCGTCCGACTGCACGGCTTCCAGCTCGAAATCGGGGCCGCGCACGAAGGCGGCGGAACGCGCGTGAGCCTGCGCTGCTGGCCCGAAGAGCTGGTCGGGGCGTCGCGAGCCGCCACCGAAGACGCCCGCACGGCGCTCGGCCCGCGGCTCAAGAGCGACACTTTTTCGGACCATTTCCATAACTCGTCCGAATGACCCGATAACTTCTATTTATCACGCGATCGGCATCGCATAGGCCGATCCTGCATAATAAATTTCTCTTCATGCCCGACGCCTCCGGTCGGTGCGTTAATTGCGATCCGGCAAGCTTCTTCACCGCAGGATCGGCCGCATGCTCGGCATCGTCAAGATTGCGCTGTCTCGCCCGTATACCTTCATCGTCCTGGCGCTGCTGATCCTGATCGGCGGGCCGCTGGCCTACCTGCGCACGCCGACCGACATCTTTCCGGAGATCAGGATTCCGGTGATCTCGGTGATCTGGCAGTACGCCGGCCAGCCGCCCGACAAGCTCGCGGGCTACATGACGACGGTGTTCGAGCGCTCGCTGACGACGATGGTCAACGACATCGAGCACGTCGAATCGACTTCGGTGGCCGGCTTCGGCGTCACCAAGATCTTCTTCCAGCCCGGCGTCAACATCGCGGTCGCCAACGCGCAGGTGACGGCGTCGGCGCAAAGCCTGCTCAAGAACATGCCGCAGGGCACCAACCCGCCGGCCATCCTGAACTACAACGCGGCGACGGTGCCGATCCTGCAGCTCACGCTTTCGGGCCAGGGCTTGTCCGAGCAGGCGCTCAACGACATCGGCATGCAGTCGCTGCGTCCGCAGCTCGTGACCGTGCCGGGCGCGGGCGTGCCGCTGCCGTTCGGCGGCAAGACGCGCATGATCATGGTCGACGTCGATCCCGATGCGCTCAAGGCGCGCGGGCTGTCGCCGCAGGACGTTTCGAACGCGCTCGCGGCGCAGCACCAGATCACGCCGACCGGCACGCAGAAGATCGGCGAGTTCGACTACTCGGTGCGCGTCAACAACACCGCCTCGGTGCTCGAAGAGTTCAACTCGATTCCGGTCAAGTTCGTCAACGGCACCAACGTGCTGATGCGCGACATCGCCTACGTGCACGACGGCAACGCGGTGCAGACCAACGTCGTTCACGTGGACGGTAGCCGCTCGGTGCTGATGTCGGTGCTCAAGAACGGCGCGACCTCGACGCTCGATATCGTCGACGGCATTCGCGCGCGCCTGCAGCAGATCAAGCCGCTGCTGCCCGATGCGCTCGAAGTGAACCTGATCGGCGACCAGTCGATCTTCGTGCGCGCCGCCATCGAAGGCGTGATGCACGAAGGCATCCTCGCGGCCGCGCTGACGAGCCTGATGATCCTGCTGTTCCTCGGCAGCTGGCGCTCGACCGTGATCATCGCGATCTCGATTCCGCTGTCGGTGCTCGGGGCGATCATGCTGCTGTCGGCGTTCGGCGAGACGCTCAACATCATGACGCTCGGCGGCCTGGCGCTCGCGGTCGGCATTCTCGTCGACGACGCGACGGTGACGATCGAGAACATCAACTGGCATCTCGAGCAGGGCAAGGACGTGGAGACCGCGATCCTCGACGGCGCCCAGCAGATCGTCGCTCCGGCCTTCGTCGCGCTGCTGTGCATCTGCATCGTCTTCGTTCCGATGTTCTTCCTCGAAGGCACGGCCAGGTTCCTGTTCGTGCCGATGGCGATGAGCGTGATGTTCGCGATGGTCTGCTCGTTCATCCTCTCGCGCACGCTGGTGCCGACGATGGCCAAGTACCTGCTCAGGCCGCATGCGCCACATACCGACCTGCACGGCAACGACGCCTCGCTGCCGCCCTCGCGCAACCCGCTGGTTCGCTTCCAGCGCGGCTTCGAAGCGCGCTTCGAGCGCACTCGCGCCGTCTACCAGCAGTGGCTCGCGCTGGCGCTGTCGAAGCGCAAGCTGTTCGTGCCGGCCTTTCTGGGCGTGATCGCGCTGTCGTTTCTGCTGGTTCCGATGCTCGGGCGCAATTTCTTTCCGACCGTCGACACCGGGCAGATGTTGCTGCATGCGCGCGCGCCGATCGGAACGCGTGTCGAAGAGACCTCACGCTACTTCGCGCAGGTCCAGGATGCGATCCGGCGCGTGATTCCGCCCGACGAGATCGCGGTGATCACCGACAACATCGGCCTGCCGGTCTCGCAGATCAACAACGCCTACAACAATACCGGCACCATCGGCCCGCAGGACGGCGACATCCAGATCACGCTCAAGCACGGCCATCGTCCGACCGCGGACTACATGCGCGAGCTGCGCGAGCGCCTGCCGCGTGAATTCCCGATGATGACCTTCTCGTTCCTGCCGGCCGACATCACGAGCCAGATCCTCAACTTCGGCAGCCCGTCGCCGATCGCGGTGCAGGTGCGCGGCAAGCTGCTCGAGCAGAACCTCGCATTCGCCAACGAGCTGCTGCGCAAGATTCGCCTGGTGCCCGGCATCGCCGATGCGCGCGTGCAGCAGTCGGGCAAGTATCCGACCTTCAACGTCGACATCGACCGCTCGCGTGCGCAGCAGCTCGGCATCACCTCGCGCGACGTGACCAACACGATGGTGATTTCACTCGCCGGCTCGGGCCAGGTCACGCCGCTCTGGTGGCTCAATCCGGACAACGGCGTGGCGTACCAAGTGGTCGCGCAGATTCCGCAATACAAGCTCGATTCTCTGCCAGCACTCGAAAGCCTGCCGCTCGCGACCACGGGCAAGGACACGCAAGTGCTCGGCGGCATCGGCGAGGTGCGTCGCACGATGACGCCGGCGGTGATTTCGAATCGCGACATTCTGCCGGTGGTCGACATCCTCGCTTCGCCACAGGGCCGCGACCTCGGCAGCATCGCGAGCGACGTTCAGAAGATCATCGACGAGGCGGCGAAGTCCGCTCCGAAAGGCACGACGGTGACGCTGCAGGGCCAGGTCACGACGATGAACCAGGCCTTCTCGGGCCTGCTGTTCGGTCTGCTCGGCGCAGTGGCGCTGATCTACCTGCTGATCGTGGTGAACTTCCAGTCCTGGTCCGATCCGTTCGTGATCATCACCGCGCTGCCCGCCGCGCTGGCCGGCATCGTCTGGATGCTGTTCACCACCGGCACGCCGCTGTCGGTGCCCGCGCTGACCGGCGCGATCATGTGCATGGGCGTTTCGACCGCCAACTCGATCCTCGTCATCAGCTTTGCGCGCGAACGCCTGCTCGTGGTCGGCGATGCCACGCAGGCCGCGCTCGAAGCCGGCTACACGCGCTTTCGCCCGGTGCTCATGACCGCGCTCGCGATGATCATCGGCATGGCGCCGATGGCGCTCGGCCTCGGCGAAGGGGGCGAGCAGAACGCGCCGCTCGGCCGCGCGGTGATCGGCGGCCTGATCTTCGCGACGCTCGCGACGCTGTTCTTCGTGCCGGTGGTCTTCAGCATCGTGCATGCGCGCCACGGCCGCGCCGCCGCCTCGACTCCTTCTTCAGCTCTGGCTTCAGGACATCCCCATGTCGCCCACTGACAACGCTCCCCCCAAGGCCCTGCGCAGCCTGCGCACGGTCGGCCTCGTCGCCTCCTTCGCGGCGATCGGCATCGTCACCGTCGGCGTCACCCAGCGCGCCCGCAGCAGCAACCAGCTGCGCGAATGGACCGAGGCGAACGCCATTCCGAGCGTCGTCGTCGCCGAACCCAAGAACATCGGCAGCAGCAGTGGATTGCAGTTGCCGGGCCGGCTCGAGGCCTTTTCGAACGCGCCGATCTACGCGCGCGCCAACGGCTACCTGAAGACCTGGTACGCCGACATCGGCACCGAAGTCAAAGCCGGCGATCTGCTCGCGGTGATCGAAACGCCCGATCTCGACCAGCAGCTCGCGCAGGCCCGCGCCAACCTCGTGCGCGTCGAAGCCGACGCCCGCCTCGCCGAAACCACCGCCAAGCGCTGGCAAGCGATGCTCGGCACCGACGCGGTGTCGACGCAGGAAGTGGACGAAAAAGCCGGCGACTACGCGGCCAAGAAAGCGGCCGTGATCGCGGCACGCGCGGCGGTCGACACGCTCGCGGCGACGCAGGGCTTCCGGCGCATCGTCGCGCCGTTCGATGGCGTGGTGACCTCGCGCTCCACCGACATCGGCGCGCTGATCAGCGCGGGCACCAGCAACAACGGCCCGGCGCTGTTCACGGTCGCCAACACGCGCAAGCTGCGCGTCTACGTGCAGGTTCCGCAGAGCTACATGCCGACGATCAAGGTCGGCGGCGAAGCCGAGCTCAGCGTGCCCGAGCATGCGGGCCGCAGATTCAAGGCGACCATTCAGAGCGCGGCCGGCACCGTCGATGCGCGCTCGGGCGGCGGCCTCGTGCAGCTCGTCGTCGACAACGCCGACGGCAGCCTGCTCGCGGGCGGCTACGCCGACGTCAAGCTGCTGCTGCCGGCGAACGCGAACAGCGTCGCGGTTCCGGCGAGCAGCCTGATCTTCGCGCGCGAAGGCCTGCAGGTCGCCACGCTCGGAGCCGACGGCAAGGTGCTCATGAAACCGATCCGCATCGATCGCGACATGGGCAAGTCCGTCGAAGTGACGGGCCTGCAGCCCCACGATCGTGTCATCGACAACCCGCCCGAGTCGCTCGCCGGCGGCGATCTCGTGCAGCTCGCGGCCGAGAAGAAGACCGATGTCGCCAACAAGAACTGAGCGGCTCGCCGTGCGCGCGAGCCTCGCGCTCGCGCTGTCGCTGGGCGGCTGCCTGGCTCCGCGCTACGAGGTTCCGCCGGTGGCGCTCGCCGAGCAGTACAAGGAGGCTGCGCACTATCGCGACTGGTCGCCCGCGACGCCGGCCGACGCGCTCGATCGCGGCAGCTGGTGGACGCTCTACGGCGACGCAACGCTGAGCGGCCTGGTCGCCACGCTCGATCGCAACAGCCCGAACCTCGCCGCCGCGCTCGCGCGCTTCGAGCAGGCGCGCGCGATCTACGATCGCAGCCGCGTCTCGCTGTTCCCTCGCCTGTCCGCCAACGGCCGGTACGAGCCGAATCGAGGCTCCGACCTGCGACCGCCGAACGGCTCCGAAACGCGCTACTTCGACGACAACTCATTGGGGCTTCAAGCGAGCTACGAAGTCGATCTGTGGGGCCGCGTGCGCAACACGATCAAGGCCGGCTCGGCGAGCTTCGCCGCGGCGACGGCCGATCTCGAATCCGCGCACCTGAGCCTGCGCTCCGATCTGGTCGACCAGTACCTGCAGTTGCGCGGCTACGACTACAGCGTGCAGCTGCTGCGCGACAACGTCGAGGCGTTTTCGCGCGCGCTCAAAGTCACCGAATCGCGTCGCGACGGCGGCATCGGCTCGGGACTCGATGTCGCACGTGCACGCACGCAGTTGCAGACCGCCAAGGCCGAGCTGTCGACTTCGCTCGGCCAGCGCGCCGTGCTCGAGCACACGATCGCGGCCTTGATCGGCGAATCGGCGTCGAGTTTTTCGATCGCGCCGAGCATGGACAAGATCGAGCTGCCGCAGCTGCCGCTGTCGGTGCCTTCGACGCTGCTGCAGCGCCGGCCCGATATCGCCGCGGCCGAGCGACGCACCGCGGCAGCCAACGCGAGCCTCGGCGTCGCGCGCGCGGCCTGGTTTCCGAGTCTGAGCCTGAGTGGCAGCATCGGCTACCAGAGCTATCGGGGCAGCGACTGGTTCAGGGCTCCGAACCTGTTCTGGGCCATCGGGCCATCGCTCGCGCTCGATCTGTTCGACGGCGGCCGACGCGCCTCGCTACGCGATCAGGCCAAGGCCGAACTCGACGAGGCCGGCGCCACCTATCGCATGACCGTGCTGCAGGCCTTCGCCGAAGTCGAAGACCAGCTCGCCCTGCTCGATCACTATCGCGAGGCCTCGAACGAGGAAACCGAAGCCGTCGCCGCGGCCCGGCAGGCGGTCGACCTCGCGACGATCCGCTATCGCCAGGGCGCGGTGAACTATCTCGAAGTCACGAGCGCGCAGACCGCCTCGCTGCAGGCGCAGCGCGACCTCGTCACGATCTCGGTGAGCCGGCTGCGTGCGAGCGTCGGGCTGATCCGCGCGCTCGGCGGTGGATGGTCGGTCGGCGAGCCGGTAGCGACGGTGCCCACGCCGGTCGAGGCCGCCGCTCGCTGAGCCTGGCCTTCGAGGCCTGGAACCGGCGAGACGGCCTCCTCGTCGCCACGGCCCGGCGCCGGCCAGCGGGCCGCTTTACAGGCCCGGCTCTCGAATGATCAACCCAAGCGTTTGAGAATCTGCAGAGCAGGCTCGCCGACGATCGAGTCCCGGAACACCACGCAATTGCGCCCACGGCGCTTGGCTTCGTAAAGACAGGCGTCGGCATCGGCGATCAAGGCGGCCGGTTCTCCGTCCATCGCCGAGCGCAAGCAGCTGACACCGACGCTGATCGTCACGTACGAGCCCGGCGGCGGTGCTTCCAGACGCAGTTGCTCGACACCAGACCTCAAGCGCTCGGCGAACTGCGCCGCCGCTTCACCGGAGGTGGAACGCAGGAGCACGGCGAACTCCTCTCCGCCGTAACGGGCGACAAGATCGCCGCTTCGCCGTGACAGTGCCGAAAGCTCCCGTGCCACCTCACGCAATCGCCGGTCTCCCATCGGATGGCCCATTGCGTCGTTGAGTCTCTTGAAGTGATCGATATCGATCATCAGCAGCGAGAGCTTCTGTCCGCTTCGGGCTGCGCTGCGGCATTCGCGCCGAATTTCTTCATCGAAGCGGCGGCGGTTGGCGACACCGGTGAGCGCATCGGTGCGCGCCAGTGCATCGAGCTGTTCCTGCGTTTCGGACGCGTGCACCTGGGTCACCACGCTACGCGATCCGTAGCCGACGATCGCAAAGGCGAGGCCGATGATCGCCAGTTGCAGGTGCTGCCCGGCAAGCAGGGCGGAAACCGCCAGCAGGCTCAAGGGCAGCACCAGCGGACTCGCTGCCACCACGATACGAACCAACTGGCGATTCGGCTCGGGCACATCGTCGTCGCTGCGCAAGCGCAATGCCGACGCAGCCAGCAACAGAATGGGAATGTCGATCAGCAGATCCGAGTAGCCGCCATAGCCGGCGCTCTCGGACTCGAGATGGTTGATGTAGAGCGCCGTGAGGAAGTAGACGAATGAGAACTGCGTGAGCCGCCGGAAGAATTCCCGGAGCCCCGGATTCCGGCTTGAGCGCCAGCGGATGAACGAAAACAGCAGGATGTAGAGATTCTCGATGTCGAACAGCAGCTGCAGGCTGAGCACCCCTCGCGGATCGGAATCGGGCAAGGTCGCGAATGCCTGGGTATGCACCGCAAACAGCACTCCGAGCCCCAGCGCCAGAACGCCATCGATCACACGTTCGAAGCTGCGCTCGCTCGCTGGAGCCGCGAGCACGAAGGTCAACGGAACGCCGTAGAGCACGAACAACGCCAGGCTCGCCACATGGAGCCAGGCCGCGTCATGCAGCGTGGAAACAAGATTGAGCGCCATTGCGGCAGACCACAGCGCCATGCCCAGGCCCAGCGCTCTCCATTCACTCAGAGGGCCTTGTGCATGAGCCCGCCACAGACTCGAGAGACCTGCTGCCGCCGGGAGCAGCGTCAGCATCGCCAGCGAAAGATACTGTGCTTGCGCGGGAAAGAGTCCGATGAGCAGTCCATGCACGAGCAGAATCGAAACGGCGAGAAGGAACACTGGCACATCCGTCTCCTCATCCTTGTGCGGGGAGGAGCTCGCCCCTTGGCCACTCGAGCGACTCTGCAAGCCTATGCACCCCCGTTGGGCAAAAAATAGCATGTGCCCGTCGACGTTCGTTGCCGTCCGTCACCGCGTCAGCGGGCGCTCGGCGACCGAAATAGGGGCTGGGATGCCGGATCTGTCGAACGGCCGGTCGAGGCTCGAGCTGCCTGCGCAAGCCTCGATTTCTTCGATGGGGACACCGGCGATCGCTGCTGGCTCGCCAGCATGAGGGTCAAGGCGCGGAATTCGCGAGCACCTGGCGAAACGCGGACAGAAAGCTCTCGAAGGCTTCGCGAACGGCGACCATCGCGCCGGCCGTATCGCCGGCGCGCACGCGGTCGAGGATCAGCTCATGGAATCCGATGGTCGCCGAATAATCGTTGCCGCTTTCGGCGATGCGGCGCAGCAGCACGCGCGCGCGCACGTCCCAGTGGAAACTGTCCCAGGTCGCCAGAAAGGCGCGGTTGCCGCTGGCCTCGACGAGCCTGCGATGGAATGCCAGCACCGCGGGCAGATACGTATTGTCCTTTTCGGGCGAGCCGTAACCCTGGCGAATACCTTCCATGTCCGCCGCGAGCGCCTCGCAAACCGAATCCGCGAACGGCATCGCGAGTTCGATCGAACGCACTTCGATGGTCGCGCGCAGTTCGTAGGCATCGAGCATCTCGGCGACATCGGTGCTGCGCACGCGCGTTCCGCGATACGGCTCGGCGACGACCAGGCCCATGGTCTCGAGTTCGCGCAAGGCCTCCCGCACGGGCGCCTGGCTGACCTTGAACTCACCCGCGAGCGCGAGTTCCTTGAGGTGGAAACCGGCCGGATAGACACCGTCGAGGATGCGCGAGACCAGCAGCTCGCGAATGCGCGTGCGCATGCAGGCCCGATCGAGCGTGTCGCCCGTCGCCGAAGCCCGCACGCCCGAGGAACTCACGGCGTGCCGGCCTGCGGCAGGCTCGCCTGCTCGGTCGGCGCCTTGTCGAGCTGCTCGCGAGTCCAGCCGCCGCCGGTCGCGCGAATCAGATCGATGCCCGCGACCACGCGATTGACGCGCGCTTCGAGCGCGGCGCGCTGCACGTTGAGCGTGGTGGTCTGCGTGCTGGTGACCTCGAGATAGTCGGCGACGCCGGCCGCGTAGCGCTTGTTGGCGTGGAACAGCGAGCGCGAAGCCGCCTCGTACGCCGCGTCGCTGCGCTTGGCCTGTTCGGCCAGATGATTCAGCGCCGCAAGATTGTCTTCGACTTCCTGATACGCCACGAGCACGGCCTTGCGGTAGTTCGCAACCGCCTCGTCGTAGGCCGCACGCGCGCGCCGGTTGAGCGAGGAGCGCGCACCGCCGTCGATCAGCGGCAGCGCCAGCGACGGGCCGATCGACCACAGGCGGCTCGGCGCGTCGAACCAGTCGGAACTGCGCGTGGCCTCGTAGCCGCCGCGCGCGCCGAAGCTGAAAACCGGGAACCAGGCCGCGCGCGCGACGCCGATTTCCGCATTCGCAGCCGCGACCGCGCGCTCGGCCGAGGCGATATCCGGACGACGCTCGATCAGGCTCGACGGCAGGCCGATGTCGACCGCCGGCGGCTCCACCGTGAACGCGCCCGGCGCGAGCGTGAACGTCGACGCCGACTGGCCGACGAGCACCGCGATCGCATGCTCGTACTGCGCACGCTGCAGGCGCGTGGCCGCAAGCTGCGCGTAAGTCGATTGCACCTGCGTCTCGGCCTGCGCGACGTCGGCTTCGGCCGAAATGCCGCCCGAATAACGGTTGCGCGTGAGTTCGAGCGCACGCTCGAAGGCGTGCACGCTGTCTTCGAGCAGCGCGATCGTCGAATCGCTGCCACGCAGCAGAAAGTACGTCGACGCGAGCTGCGTCTGCAGGCTCAGGTCGAGCGCCGCGAGCTCGCCCGCGCTGGCTTCGACGCGACGATTCGCCGCCGCGGTCCCGTTGCGCAGGCGACCGAACAGATCGACTTCCCAGGACAGATCGAGCGTGGCGAGGAAATCGTTGCCGATCGCCGGATCGCCGCTCATTCCAGGCGCGTTGCCGGACGTGCGGGCGCGCGTGACGCCGGCGCCCGCATCGACGGTCGGAAACAGATCCGAACGCGTCTGCCCGGCCAGCGCTCTCGCCTGCTGATAGCGCGCGAACGCGGCGCGCAGATCCTGGCTCGACGAGGCGAGCTGCGCTTCGAGCGCATTGAGCTGCGCATCGCCGAAGGCTTCCCACCACGGGCCGCGCGGAGCGGCGTCGGCCGGTTGCGCGGGCTTCCAGTCGCCGGCGTTTTCCTTGTAGCCGGAAACCTCGGGCATCACCGGCGCTTCGTACTCGGGCGCGAGCGAGCAGGCCGACAGCAGCGCTGCAAGCGCTGCTGTCGAAATCGCAGGACGCAGCATGCTCAGCGCGCGAGGCGAAAAACGAGCCGTCGAGCTGCTCACGACTTCGCGTCCTTCTGCGGTGCCTGCTTCGCCTGCTGTGCATCTTCGGACTGCGTGATGCGCACCTGCGTGCTGTCGGTGATCGAATCCGGCGGCGCGACGATGACCTGGTCCTGCGTCGTCAGGCCACTGGCGATCTCGATCTCGGTGCCGAAATCACGGCCGAGCGTGACTTTCTTCATGACCACCTTGTCGCCCGAAACGGTGGCGACGCGCAGGCCGTCGCCGCTGAACAGCAGCGCATTGGCCGGCACGCGCAGCATCGAGGCCGCGCTCTCGACGCCGAGCTTGAAATGCACCTCGGCGTACGAACCCGGCAGCAGCTCGTTGTTGGCGTTGTCGACGAGCAGCTGCGCGAGCAGGGTCCGCGAGCTCGCGTCGATCGCGCTCGAGGTGCTGTCGAGCTTGGCCTTGTAGCTTTTGCCCGGACGATCGGGGAAGAACACTTCGGCCTCGAGGCCATCGCTCATGCTCGCCGCATAGGTCTGCGGAACGCGCACGTACAGGCGCAGCGAACGTGTGTCGGCGATGCGGAACAGCTCGGCGCCCGAACTGCTGCCGCTGTTGATCAGCGCACCGCGATCGGTGTTGCGCGCGGTGATCACGCCGTCGAACGGCGCGACGATGTTCTTGAAGCCCGACAGCTCGCGCAGGCGCTGCAAATTGGAGCGCGCCGCATTGGCCGATGCGAGGCTCGCGGCCGCGGTGGCGCTGCGCTCGTCGGCCTCCTGCTGCGAAACCGAATCGGTCGAACGCAGGTCGCGCCAGCGCTCGGCGGTGACCTGCGCGATCTTGAGGTTGGCTTCGGCGTTCGCGAGTTGCGCTTCGGAGGCGTGCAGCTGCTCGTCCAGATCGGGGGCTTCGATCTCGGCGAGCACCTGCCCGGCTTTCACGGGCGTGCCGATGTCGACGAGCCAGCGCTTCAGGTAACCGGCGGTACGCGCGTAGATCGGCGCCTGGTAGTTGGCCTGCACGCTGCCCGGCAGCACCAGTGCGACTTCGCCGCCCGAGGCCTTGGGCCTGACCACTTCGACCGGCAGCGCGATCTGCGCCTGGGTGTCTTCCTCGAGTCGGGCGCTCGCGCGCTGGCGCGAGAACAGGCCCCAGGCGACGAGGATCAGCGCGACGAGGCCGATGACGATGCCGACGCGCGAGAAGCCATTCTGGGCGGAAGGTTTCTGAAAAAGATGAAAGTTGGTCTTCATGACGGCCACTTAAGCGCTGGGAGTGTGGGCCGCGTGATCGCGGCCGTGCAGCATCGAGAACAGGGTCGGAACGAACAGCAGCGTCGCGATGGTGGCGAAGATCAGGCCGCCGATGACGGCGCGACCGAGCGGCGCGTTCTGCTCGCCGCCTTCGCCCACGCCGAGCGCCATCGGCAGCATGCCGATGATCATCGCGAGCGCGGTCATGAGCACCGGGCGGAATCGCGTGAAGCCCGCGTCGAGCGCGGCCTGCACGGCGCTGGCGCCTTCGGCGAGCCGCTCGCGCGCGAAGCTCACCATCAGGATCGAGTTCGCCGTCGCCACGCCCATGCACAGGATCGCGCCGGTCAGCGCAGGCACCGACAGCGTGGTGCCGGTGACGAACAGCATCCAGGCGATGCCCGCGAGCGCGGCCGGCAAGGCCGAGATGATGATGAAAGGATCGAGCCAGGACTGGAAGTTGACGACGATCAGCAGGTAGACCAGCACGATGGCGCCCGCCAGGCCGACCAGCAGTCCGGTGTACGACTCCTGCATCGTCAGCATCTGGCCGCGCGCGACGATGCGCGTGCCCTTGGGCAGATCCTGGCTGTGCTCGGCGATGATCTCGTTGATCTGCCGGCTCACGCTGCCGAGATCGCGATCCTGCACGGCGCCGTAGATGTCGATGACCGGCTGCGCATCGTATTTGCTGACGATGCTAGAACCGAAGCCGCGCTCGATCGTCGCCAGGCCGCCGAGTATCTGCGACTCACCACTGCTGCTCGCCACCGGCAGGTTCTGCAGATCCTGCAGCGTCGCGAGCTGGTTCTGCGGCGCCTGCGTCACGATCGGATACTGCGTGCCGTTGGCGAGGTTGAGCCAGAACGTCGGCGAGGTCTGCAGGCTGCCCGACAAGGTGATGAGCAGGTTGTTGGCGACGTCGCGCTGCGTCAGGCCGAGCTGCTCGGCGCGGCTGCGATCGGTGGCGACGCGTAGCTCAGGCTGGTTGAAGGCCTGTTGCACGCGCAGATCGACGAGGCCCGGAACGCCGCGCAGCGCGTGCAGTAGCTTGTAAGCCACTTCGCGATTCTTCGGGCTGCCGCCGACCACCTGGATGTCGATCGGCGCCGGCAGGCCGAAGTTGAGGATCTGGCTGGTGATGTCGGCCGGCAGGAACGCGAAGCTCGTCGACGGGAACTCCTCGGGCAGGCGCTTGCGCAGCTCGCGCACGTAGTCGGGCGTGGAGCCGTGGCCTTCCTTGAGCGCGACGAAGACGTCGGCATCGCCGACGCCGATCTGGCCCGAGTTGCTGTACGTGAGGTTGATGCCCGAGACCGGCAGGCCGACGTTGTCGACGATGCTCTCGAACTCCTCGGGCGGAATCACTTTCTTGAGCGCCGCTTCGACGTGGTCGACGAGGATCGCGGTGTCTTCCACGCGCGTGCCGGTGGCGGCGCGAATGTGCAGCTTGATCTGGCCCGCATCGATGCTCGGAAAGAAATTCTGGCCGAGCAGCGGATACAGCAACATCGACAGCAGCATGGCGCCGAGGAACACCGATACGAACACGCCGCGGCGCGCCTGCACCGACTGCAGCAGCTCGTGATAGCGGACACGGAATTTCTCGAAGCGCGCTTCGAAGCCGCGCTGGAAGCGCTGCAGCGGACCCTTGGCCGGCTGCTCGTGCGCATGCGGATCGTGCTTCTTGAGCCAGTACATCGCGAGCGTCGGTACCAGCGTGCGCGACAGGATGTACGAGGCGATCATCGCGAACACCACCGCCTCGGCCATCGGCACGAACAGGTAGCGGGCGACGCCCGAGAGCAGAAACATCGGCACGAACACGATGCAGATCGCCATCGTCGACACCAGCGCCGGCACCAGGATCTGCCGCGAGCCCTCGAGAATGGCGGCTTCGACGTCCATGCCTTCTTCGAGGAAGCGATTGATGTTCTCGATCGTCACGGTCGCGTCGTCGACGAGGATGCCGACCGCGAGCGCCAGGCCGCCGAGCGTCATGATATTGATGGTTTCGCCGAGTGCATTGAGCGCGAGGATCGAGCTGATGATCGCCAGCGGGATCGAGATCGTGATGATCAGCGTCGAGCGCCAGCTGCCGAGGAACAGCAGGATCATCAAGGCCGTGAGTGCCGCCGCGATGAGGCCTTCGGTAACCACGCCCTTGACCGCGGCCTTGACGAAGATCGACTGGTCGCCGGTATGGGCGATGCGCGCGCCTTCGGGCAGTTGCTCGCGAATGAACGGCAGGCGCTCCTTGATCGTGCTGACGATGTCGAGCGTCGAGGCCGAGCCGGTCTTCTGGATCGACATCAGCACCGCGCGCTTGCCGTCCACGCGCACGATGTTGGTCTGTGGCGGGTGGCCGTCGTGCACGTGGGCGACGTCGCGCACGTAGACCACGGAGTCGCCGATCTGCCGCACCGGCAGGTCGTTGAGCTTCTGGTAGTCGATCGGGCTCGCGTTGAGCTTCACGTTGTATTCGATGCCGCCGATCTTCTGCGTGCCGGCCGGAATGATGAGGTTCTGGTTGCCGATCGCCGTGTTGACGTCCGACGCCGACAGCCCCAGCGCACGCAGGCGCGCCGGCATCAGGTCGACCTGGATCTGTCGCGTCGCACCGCCGAACGGAAACGGGATCGAAGCGCCCGCGACGGTCGCGAGCTGGGCGCGGATGAACGAGTTACCGAAGTCGAACAGCTCGGATTCGCCGAGCTTGGTCGACGACAGGGCCAGCTGCAGGATCGGCACCGTCGACGCGTTGTACTTGAGCACCAGCGGCGGCGTCATGCCCGACGGCATGTTGCGCAGCGTGGTCTGCGCGAACGCGGTGACCTGCGACATCGCCAGGTTGATGTCGACGCCGGGCTGGAAGAACACCTTGATGACGGTTACGCCCGGATAGGCCTGCGACTCCACGTGCTCGACGTCGTTGACGAGCGTGGTGACCGGGCGTTCGAAGTTCGAGGTGATGCGCCCCGCGACTTCCTCGGGCGGCAGGCCGGTGTAGTTGTAGACCACGCCGATGACCGGAATCTTGATGTCCGGAAAGATGTCGGTCGCCATGCCCTTCTGCATCGGCGTGCCGATGACCACCAGCGCGCCGAGCAAGGGCAGCAACAGCGCCATCACGATGAAGGTGTAGGGGCGCGAAAGGGCGATTCGGACTATCCACATACGGAAGGCGTTCCTGGCCAGGGCGCGGCGCTCGAGGCTCCGGCTAACGGCTGATCGGCACTGCGATCAGTAATTAATCGATTATCGATAATTCCAGGCAGGAACCGCAACGGCAAATCACTTACAAACGCGGCCCTGCGAAATGAATTATTTTTTAGTTACTTACATGTCGGTAAAAGCATCAGGCCGACGCAGCGTAAAGCTTCGCCCCATGCCGGCGGTGCGCCGTTCCTGCAGCGTTCTTGCCTGATCCTGCCGATCGTCGCCTTCAGCGCGGCGAGCCTTCAGCCCAGCGTGATTTCCTCGAAGCGGTCGGCCTCGGCGAAATAGAGGCCCGTGCGTAGGGTTTTTCCGGGCCTCAGTTCGCGCAGCAGGCCGAAGTAGGCCCGCAGCTGGCTGCGATAGCGCTCGACACCCTCGGCCACGTAGGCCGCCACCTGCGTGGCCTCGATCGGCCGCGCCGAGGTCTTGTAGTCGATGATCCAGAGCGTGCCGTCGTCGTCCTCGAAGCAGCGGTCGATCACCGCCGCTACCCATTGCCCGCCCTGGTAGCCGGCCAGGTGGTACTCGTTGCGCGCCCAGGGCTTCGGCCCGAGCAGCCAGCGCCCGCGCGGGCTCGCGAGCGTGCGCCCGACGAGTTCGAGCACGCGGTCGACCGCCGTCTCGACCTGCGGCTCGGGCAGGCCGAGTCGCCGGAACCCCGAAGCCAGCGCACCGCGCCGCGAACGCCCGCCGTCGTTCCAGGCCGCGAAGCCTTCGCCGGCGATGCGCTCCAGTGCCTCGTGATAGAGCGTGCCGACGAGTTGCGCATAAAGATCGCCCGGTGCGGCGACGCGCTCCTCGCGCTTGTCCTCGGCCGCGTTGAGCACGCCTTCGCTCGGTTTGAGCGTGCGGCGCTCCTGCGGCCGGTAGACGAGCGCGTCGTCGGCGTCGGCCGGCGGGCTCCAAGCCAGCGGCAGGCGCGGGCTGCGCGGCGGCGGGCTCAGCGCGTCGGCGACCACCCGCGCTTGCACGGCGATGGCAGCGCGGCCTTCGAATGCCGGCGCGAAGCGCGCCCGCAGCAGGCCGGCGAACGATTCGGCCGCGAACTCCGGCCCTTTCGGCCCCACGTCCGCGCAGGCGTAGAGCGTCAGACTGCGCTTGGCCCGCGTGACCGCGACGTAGAGCAGGCGCAGCGCCTCGTTGCGGCGCTCGGCAACGTGCTGCCGGTGCATCCAGTCGTAGAGCGCGTGCGCGGGGTCGGTTTCGTCGAAGGACTCCGGCGGTCTCGGCACCAGCAGGTGACCGTCACGCTCGTGACCGCCCTCGCCGGCTCGCCAGCTGCGCAGATGCCAGAGCGGCTTGTCCTCGGCGCGCGGCTTGCGCTCGCAGCCGACCAACAGCACGTGGTCGAACTCCAGGCCCTTGGCCTTGTGCACGGTCATGACCTGCACCTGCCCGGCGCGCGGCTCGGCATAGAGCTGGGCCAGGCTGCGATCGAGCGCCGCGACGTCGGCGATGCCGTCGCCGGCCGCCTGCCGTCGCAGCAGGCGCAGCGCGGCCTGCACGTCGGCGAGCCCGTCGGCATTCACGCAGGCCGCGCCGCCGAGCGCATGCCAGACCGCTTCGGTGCGATCGGCGAGGTTCAGCCGCAGGCCCGGATTCGCCGCACTCGCGCTCAGCGCGTCCTGCAGGCCTTGCAGGCGGGCGCGGCCTTCGGAGCTCAGCGTAAGCGCGGCAGCGGGCTCGGCAACCGCTTGCGGCGCGGTGAACAGATCGCCGGTCTCACCGGCCTCCAGGTTCTCGGCCAAGGCGACCGTCTCGACCGGCTTCAGCGCCGCCTCGATCCGGTCCGGCCAGCTCCAACGCGTGCGCCCGGCCGAGATCGCGACGAGGTCG
Source organism: Hydrocarboniphaga sp. FW305-C-57 (assembly GCF_058783045.1). Classification (NCBI taxonomy): domain Bacteria; kingdom Pseudomonadati; phylum Pseudomonadota; class Gammaproteobacteria; order Nevskiales; family Nevskiaceae; genus Hydrocarboniphaga; species Hydrocarboniphaga sp. FW305-C-57. Next base: position 44,692 of record NZ_JBYSYG010000020.1, read on the forward strand.
GCCCAGCTCAGGCCGACGAACGGGGCGCGCAGCAGCAGCGCCCAGTGCAGGCGATCGGCCGGATGCCAGAGCGCGCGCGCGAGTGCGACGAGGTCGCGCACGGCCGGCTGGGTCGCCAGCGGATCGATGTCCTGGCAGGCCGGCGACAGCCCGCGCGCGCGCAGGGCGCGGATCACCGGCGCCAGATGCGTGCGAGCGCGGCCGAGCACGGCGACGCGCGCACCGCTCGCGACGAGCCGCTCGGCCTGCTCGGCCGCGGCTTCGGCGGCGATGGCGCCTTCGTCGGCACCGAACGCGGCGATGTCGACGCGCCCATCCGCGGCCGGCCGCTGCGCCTCGCTAGGCGCGAACGGCACGATGCCGCGCTCGGCGTCCGCGGTCTTCGGAAACACGGCCGAGAGCGCTTCGTTGAACCAATCGACCACCGCCGCGCTGCTGCGGAAATTCGCCGACAGCCGCAGGCAGGACAGCGGCAGGCGGCCGAGCCGGCGCTCGCCCCAGAGCTGCAGGAACAGCCGCACCTCGGCCTTGCGGAACGCATAAATCGATTGCTGCGGATCACCAACGAGAAACAGCGAGCGCCCGTCGCCGTCTTCCCAGGCCGCGGTGAGCCGCAGCAGCAGCTGCACCTGCGATTCGCTGGTGTCCTGCATTTCGTCGACGAGCAGGTGGCGAATGTGTCGATCGGCCCACAGCAGGCCTTCGCCGACGCCTTCGTCGCCGGCTTCGAGCGCGATCAGCGCCGAGCGCGCGATCTCCGAGAAATCGGTCTCGCCGCGCTCGCCGAACACGGTCAGCAGATGCGCCGACAGGCGGCGCAGGCAGCGCAGCAGGGCGCGCTGGAATTCCTTGAGCGTCGGTGGGTAATGCGGGTGCGGCAGCTTGCGCAGGCGCTGGCAGGCGGCTTCGAGCGCCTCGTCGCCGGCCAGCGATTCGAGCAGCTGCTTCATGCGCTGCGTGTAGGCCTGCTTGGCGACGAAACCGCTCCTGACGTTGATGCCGCCGGCCGAGCGCAAGCGCCCGTCCTTGGTCATCAGCAGCTCGATGAGCTGGCGGAAGATCGGCAGATGCGCGATCTCGGGCGGCGGCCAGCGATCGAGCGCCTCGGCCCAGCGCAGCAGCTCGTGCTGGCTCGCGCCCTCGCGCAGCAGGGCCACGAGTTCGCTGCCGCTGGTTTCACCGAGCAGGCGATGGAAATCGCCGAGCCCCTGCTCTACGAAGCGGCTCAGCAGCGCCGCCTCGGCTTCGTCCCAGTTCGCCTGCTCGTAGCCCACGACCGGCGACAGCCATTGCTCGCGCCGCGCGAGCAGCTCGCTCAAGGGCCCGATGAGCCGGTCGATGCGATTGCCCGCGAGCCGCAGCACGAGCGCGAGCGCATCGCGATCGGCGGCCGGCAGCTCGTCGTCCTCGAGTTCGGCGAACAGGCGCATGACCGCTTCGGAATACAGCTCGCGCGCATCCTCGGCGACGCGCACCGGACCGCCGAGCCGCGACAGCAGCGGCTGCCGGCCCGCGAGCTGGGCGTTGAAGCTGTCGATGGTCAGCGCGCGCAGCCGGTCGGGCTGATCGAGCAGGTTCCAGCCGCGACGGCGATCGTGTTCGAGCAGCTCGCGCGCGGCTTCGTAAGCGGCCGGCATGTGCTCGCCGGCTTCGCCGCGCTCGGCGGCCTGCAGCAGCTCGAGCAGGCGGAATCGGATCTCGGCCGCGGCCTTGTTCGTGAACGTGATCGCGACGACCTGCTCGGGCTGCTCGCAGCGCGCGAGCGCGAGCAGCATGCGGCTCACGAGCAGGCCGGTCTTGCCCGAACCGGCCGGCGCCATCACGAGCACGTTGCGATCGAGATTCAGCGCGGCGCTGCGCTGCTCGGCATCGGGCAGGGGCTTGCGGGTCTCGGCCGGCGAACTCACGACTCGTCCTCGTCGGACTGCGCATCCGCGTCGACGAACAGCAGCAAATCCGCATAAAAGCTGCGCGCATTGACCTTGCCGATGCCGGCCTCGCCGGCCAGGAATCCGCGCGCCGCGGCGACCAGCTGATTGCGCCAGTCCGACAGCTTGTTCGCCCAGTCGTCGCGCAAGTCCTGCAACTCGCCTTCGATGAGTTTCTGCCGCCAGTCGGTCAGCGCCGACAAGGTCGGATGACCGTCCTTGAGATGGCCGAAGCAGATGCCGTCGACACGCGGCACGCCCATGACTTCGGCCGCTGCGTGGCTCGCGTAGAGCGGCAGCTGCGGCTCGGCGAGCCGGTCGGCGCTCCAGCCGCGCGGATCGGCGTTGCGGCCGGTCTTGTAGTCGAGCACGAGCCAGCGATCGCCGTCCGGATGGCGCACGCGGTCGATGCGGTCGATGCGCAGCTTCAGCGGCAGCCCGGCGAGCCGCATCTCGACCTCGGCCTCGACGTGTTCGACCGAAAACGGATCGAGCCGCCGACGCTCGTGGCGCATCCACTGGCCGAGCACGTCGGCCTGGCGCGCACGTTCGAGCGCCACCGGCACGCGGCCGTAATCGGCCGGCGGCATGTACTCGTCGAGTGCCGGATCGAGCGCCGCGGCGATGGCGGTGGCGATCGCCTCGTCGCTGCGCCCGGCCAGTTCGGCACTCGTGCGCAGGTCCTTCCAGACCGCTTCGAGTACCGCGTGCGCGACATGGCCCTGGCGCGCGGCGTCGAGCCAGCGCGAGGGCTCGCGCAAGGCTTCGATGCCGAGCCGCGAACGCGCGAACGCGAAGAACGGCGATTCGAACCAGGCCTGGAACAAGGCCGCGCCGGCACGCAGGCGGCCGAGTTCGTCGTCGCCGACGGCCGGCACCGGGTCGTCGGCCGGCCGCACGCACTGCGGACCGTGCGCGGTACGCCGGTCGAGCCCGGAGATTGGCGCGAGCGCCGGCGCATCGACCCATTCGGTCGGGGTGCCGAACAGCGGAGACGGCGTGATCTGCGCCCCGCGCTCATCAAAGGCGACGACGTGCAGCGAGACCTCGGGCGCGAGCCTGAGCAAGTCGGCCGCCAGCTCGCGCGAACGCGCGAGCAGCAGCGCCGGCGCGGCGCCCGGCACGCCGGCCGCGATCTGCGGATCGAGCGGCAGGTAATCCGAATGCGCCTCGCCCGGGCGCGGCCGGCCCGGAAAACCGTCGGCCGACAGGTCGGCCAGATAGAGCACGTCGCAGGGCAGGCCCACGGCCTCGTCGAGCCGCAGGATCAGCACCGGCTGGGTGTATTCGACGCGCGCATCGAAGCGGGCGCTGCGCGCGAGTTCGCGCAGCCAGCTCAGGGCCTCGCCGGCGCTGACCTGGGCGAGCTGCGCGTCCATCGACGAGAAGCGCGCGAGCAGGCGCTCCCATTCGCGATACAGCTGGAAACCGGCCGAATCCGATTGCGGGGACCACGGGCCCTGCAAGGTCCGCAGGCGCTGCTGCCAGTGCTGGGCCCAGGCGCTCGGCAGCGCACGCGACGGCGCGGCGGCGATCGCGTCGCGCAGGGCCAGATAGTGCGCCTTGAGCCGCTCGGGCAGCGCCGCGATCAGGCGCTCGAAGCTGATGCGCGGCCAGCCTTCGTCGCGCAGCCGGGCGTCGGCGCGGGCGCCGAGCCCGCGGTCGAATTCGTCCCACAGCGCGGACGACAGCAGCACGCGCCCGACCAGGCCGGGCGCGTTGTCGCGCAGGCGCAGCTCGGCCAGCGCGAGCGCCGCCGCGATCGGCGGCTGGTCGGCCAGCGCCCCGCCGGCCTCCCAGCGCCAGGGCTGCGGCCGCTGGTGGCTCGCCTCCAGGCCCTGCAGCCACGGAGCGAGCAGCGGCCGGAAGATCGATTCGACCAGCTCGCGCCGACCGTCCGGATCGGGCATCGCGATGACGATGCGCGGCGGTGGGCTCGCGTGATCGGCGAACGGCAGCAGCCGGCGGCGGATGTCCGCTCCGATCGCGCGGAACTGCGCCTGCGCGTCGGCATGGCGCAGGCGCAGAAGGTCGGGAGAAAAGCCCGGCGGACGCCAGCGCTCGATGCGGCTGCCGGCAGCTTCGAGCGCCGCGAGCAGTCGTCGCTCGGCCGGGGCGAGCGTAGAACCGAAGCCGGCGAGCGCGATGCGCTGCGGAGCGCGGATGCGTCCGGCCCGCAGGCCCGCGATGACCTGCTCCGGCAGATCGGCCGACACCAGCCAGCCGCGGCGCTGCAGGCGATCGCGAAACTCGGCTCGCCAGCGCGCGAAAGCCTGGTGATCCTCGCTCTGCGGGCGCGGCAGCGAGAGCTCGTAGCGGGCGACGAGCTGTTCGGCCCGGCGCGCTTCGCGGGCGGCGGACAGCGGCGCGAGCAAGGCGGCGCCCTGGGCGTCCTGCTGGACCGCGTCGCGCCAGAGCGCGAGCTCCTGGGTCGCGTGCAGCAACTGCTCGATCGGCCAGCTCGCGGTCCAGGCGTCCTGCATCCACTGGCGCAGGCTCTGGATCGCCGGAGCCTCCCAGACCTGGGCGCCCTCGCCGCGCGCGCGCAGGCTGTGGTCCTCGCGCAGGGCGCGCGCGAGCCGATCGCTCGCGGTGAGCGTCAGCGTGCCGGCATCGTTCGCATGGGAGAGATCGTCAGCCATCGGTGTCCGCATGCTTGCGGCTCCTGTGGCTACGTGCAACGGGTCGGGTGGCGGCCGCTCTCGAGGCGACGGGCGCGGCGCCCTCGACAAAAATCCGGATCAGCGCTCGAGCAGCTTGAGCTTGCCGGGCTTGCCGTCGAATTCCTTGGCTTCCGGCAGCTGGTCCTTCTTTTCGGTGATCACCGGCCAGGTCTTGGCGAGGTCGGCATTGATCTGCTTGAACTCGCCCTGGTTCTCGGGCAGGTCGTCCTCGGCGAAGATCGCCTCGGCCGGACATTCCGGCTCGCAGAGCGTGCAGTCGATGCACTCCTCGGGATCGATGACGAGGAAGTTCGGACCCTCGTGGAAACAGTCGACCGGACACACCTCGACACAATCGGTGTACTTGCACTTGATGCAGTTTTCGGTGACGACGAAGGTCATGGCGGCGGCTGAGATTTCGTGAGTACAAAAGAGAAACAAAAAAACGGCCGGCATTGTACCCGATTGAATTTGCATGGGGTCGCCCGAGGCCACACTCCGGCCATCATCGGTCTGGATGATCGCCGGCAGGCTCGCCCGGCCTTGCAATCGGGCCGACGGTCCCCAACTGCGAATGACGCTACCATGCCCCCACCCGCCCTCGGGCCGGACCACAGGACGATTTATGACTGGAACTGCCCCCTCGCTGAGCACCGGCAACACCGCGCCGCTGCTGCGCTTCGAAACCCAGCTGCTGCAACGGTCGGCCGATATCGAGGCCTGGTTCCGCAGCCAGTGGCACAAGACCGCCCCGCCGTTCTACTGCTCGGTCGACCTGCGCAACGCGGGCTTCAAGCTCGCCCCGGTCGATACCAACCTGTTCCCGGGCGGCTTCAACAACCTGAACCCGGAATTCGAATCGCTCTGCGTGCAGGCGATCCAGTCGGCCGTCGAGCGCGTGTGTCCGGACGCCAAGAGCCTGCTGCTGGTTCCCGAGAACCACACGCGCAACAAGTTCTACCTCGAAAACGTGGCGACGCTGTTCGACCTGATCCAGAAGGCCGGCTTCCACGTGCGCATCGGCTCGGTGATTCCGGATCTGCGCGAGCCCACCGACCTGACGCTCGAAATCTCGGGCCGCACGCTGCACCTGGAGCCGCTGCAGCGCAGCGGCAATCGCGTGCATCTCGCCGATTTCGATCCCTGCGTGGTGCTGCTCAACAACGATCTGTCGGCCGGCATTCCGCCGATCCTCGATGGCGTCGAACAGCAGGTGCTGCCGCCGCAGGCGCTCGGCTGGCATGCGCGGCTCAAGTCGCAGCACTTCGGCTTCTACCGCGAGGTGGCGCGCGATTTCGGTGAAGTGGCCGGCATCGATTCCTGGCTCGTCGACCCGCTGTTCCGCAACTGCGGGCAGATCAACTTCCTCAAGCGCGAAGGCGAGGAATGCCTGATCAGCAACGTCGAGCTGCTGCTCGAGGACATCAAGGCCAAGTACAAGCAGTACGACATCAAGGAAGAACCCTTCGTCATCGTCAAGGCCGACGCCGGCACCTACGGCATGGGCGTGATGACGGTGAAATCGGTCGACGACGTGCGCGAGATGAACCGCAAGGCGCGCACGCACATGGCGAGTGCGAAGGAAGGCCGCGACGTCACCGGCGCGATCATCCAGGAAGGCGTCTACACCTTCGAAACCTGGGGGCCGGAGCATCACACGGCCGAGCCGGTGGTCTACATGATCGATCGCTTCGTCGTCGGCGGCTTCTACCGCGTCAACGAAAAGCGCGGCAACCAGGAGAACCTCAACTCGCCGGGCATGTCGTTCAAGCCGCTCGCGTTCGAAAGCTGCTGCAGCCATCCCGACCGCACGCTCGCTCCCGATGCGCTGCCGAACCGCTCCTACGCCTACGGCATCGTCGCGCGCCTGGCCTTGCTCGCGGCCGCGCGTGAAGTCGCCGCGAGCCGCATGCTCGCCAAGGCCGCCTGATGAGCGCGCGTCGGCTCGGCGTGATCATGGACCCGATCGGGTCCATCAAACCGTACAAGGACACCACGCTCGCGATCATGCTCGCTGCGCAGAAGCGCGGCTGGCAGCTGCTGTACTTCGAGATGGGCGACCTATGGCTGCGCGACGGCATCGCCTGGGGCCGCGCGCGCCCGGTCACCGTGTTCGACGACAAGAAGCACTGGTACGAATTCGGCGGTGAGGCATTCACCGTCAAGCTCGGCGAGATCGATGCGATCGCGATGCGCAAGGACCCGCCGTTCGATCTCGAATACGTGACCACGACCTACCTGCTCGAACGCGCCGAAGCCCAGGGTGCGCTCGTGGTCAACAAGCCCGAATCGCTGCGCGACTGCAACGAGAAGATGTTCACGGCCTGGTTCCCCGAACTCGTGCCGCCGACCCTGTTCGCGCGCGACGCCGCGACCTTGCGCGCGTTTCATGCCGAGCATCGCGACGTCATCTACAAGCCCGTCGACGGCATGGGCGGCATGGGCATCTTCCGTGTCGGCAGCGACGGAATGAACCTCGGCTCGGTGATCGAACAGCTGACCTTGCTCGGCACGCGCACGATCGTCGCGCAGCAGTATCTGCCTGCCATCAAGGATGGCGACAAGCGAGTCCTAGTCGTCGACGGCGAGCCGGTTCCGTACTGCCTCGCCCGCGTTCCGCAGGCCGGCGAAACGCGCGGCAATCTCGCGGCGGGCGGTACCGGCGAGCCGCGTCCGCTGACCGAGCGCGATCGCCAGATCGCGCTGGCGGTCGGGCCCGAACTCAAGCGCCGCGGCCTGCTGTTCGTCGGCCTCGATGTGATCGGCGAGCACCTGACCGAAATCAACGTGACGAGCCCGACCTGTGCGCGCGAGATCGATGCGGCTTTCGGCACCGACATCGGTGGCCTACTGATCCAGGCGATCGAAAAGCGGCTGGCCTGATCGCCACCGTAAACGAACTCGCTTCATCGGTCGTGCAGTCGTCTCGCGTTCTGATGGAGACGATCCGCTGTCAAGACTCACCGCTTGCTTCGACCAAACGGCCAGAGGAATACTCGCATCATGAGCTCCGGTGAATTCCTGAAGAACCAGTTCCTCGTCGCCATGCCCGGCCTCGAGGACGAGCAGTTCAACCACACGGTGTCGCTGCTCTGCGAGCACAACGACAAGGGCGCCGTAGGCCTCGTCATCAATCGCCCGACCGAACTCGCGCTGACCGCGATGCTCGACCAGATGGGCGTCGACCACGAGAAGATGGGCGAAGACCGCCCGATCTACTGGGGCGGCCCGGTGCAGCCCGAGCGCGGCTTCGTCGTGCATCGCGAGCCGGGCGGCTGGGAGTCTTCGTTGCAAGTGCAGGAAGACCTCTACATCACCACCTCGCGCGACATACTCGGCGCGATCGGCAGCGGTGAAGGGCCCGAGCACTACATCGTCACGCTCGGCTACGCCGGCTGGGGCGCGGGCCAGCTCGAAGACGAGATCCTGCACAACTCCTGGCTCAACACGCCGGTCGATTCGTCGATCCTGTTCACGCTGCCCGCGCGCGATCGCTGGCAGGCCGCGACGCGTCTGCTTGGCGTCGACGTCACGCAGCTCACCGCCTCCGCCGGTCACGCTTGAGCGGCGGCACTTACCTGGCTTTCGACTACGGCTCCAAGCGCATCGGCGCCGCGGTCGGCGACAGCCTCACGCAGACGGCTCGTCCGCTCTCGGCGGTCGCCATGCATGCGCAGCCCGATTGGGCGGCGATCGACAAGCTGATCCACGAATGGCGGCCCGCTGCCCTGATCGTGGGCCTACCGCTCGACGAGGACGGCGGCGAACAGGCCATCACCGAACCGGCGCGGCGCTTCGCCCGCGCCTTGCAGCAGCGCAGCGGACTGCAGGTACATTTGATCGACGAGCGCTATTCCTCGCGTGCGGCCGACTACGAACTGCGCGATGCGCGTTCGAGCGGGCGCATGAATCGCCGCGTACGCAAGGGTGATCGTGATGGCCAGGCCGCGCGCATCGTGCTCGAGCAGTGGCTCGCCGAACAGGGCTGAGCCGCGCTCAGAAATCGCTGGGCCTGGTTTGTTTCCAGTGTTCCAGCGAGCTCTTGAAGTCATAGCGGAAGTCGAAGCCCCGCTCGATCAGCCAGCCCGGCACGATGTGGGTCGGGCGCCCGACCTTGCGCACGCGCTCGGGATGAATGCCGTTGAGATTCGGGTTCACCGCCTGGATGAGCCTGGCGGCCATCACGAGCAGGCTCATCGGCGCGCGAATCAGCCGCCCCTTGCTGCCGAAGACCTCGTTGATCGTCGCGATCATCTGCCCAAGCGGCATCGTCTCGCGCTCCACGTAGTTGTAGGCCACGAGCGCTTCGGGCAACGACATCGCGTAGCGCATGCTGTCGATTAGCCCGTAGATGTAGCCGTAGGATTTCCTGATCGTGCTCGCGGTCGGCAGCACGAAATAACCGCGCCGGATCGCGCGGATCATGCGCAGGATGTTGCCCGGATCGGCCGGGCCATAGATCACGCCGGGCCGAACGATCACGAGCTTGCGCGAAGCGCCGCGCGCCAGCCATTCGCGATGCATGTATTCGGCGATGAGCTTGGAGACACCGTACGGCGTGTTCGGCAGCTTGGGCGCCTGCTCGCTCGTCGCCGCAGGCGTCGGTCCGTAAATCGAGATGCTCGAAGAGAACAGGATGCGGTCGCAGCCGATCGCATCGGCCAGGGCGCAGACGTTCTCGGCACCGGCGAGGTTGGTCTCGTAATACTCGTGCGCCGCATGGCCGGGCTCGCGGTGGATGGCCGCGAAGTTGAAGACCCAGTCGACCTGCAGGCCTGCGAACAGGCTCGCATCGATCGGCTTGCGCACGTCGCAGTGCACGTAGCTCACGCCCGGGATTTCCCGCTCGGGCGGTTTGATATCGGCTAGAACGACGCGGGTGCCGGCATCGGCGACCAGGCTTTCGGCGAGATTCGTGCCTATATAGCCGGTGCCGCCGAAGATCAGTGCGATGGGCATTCTTGTTCTGGCGTCCCTGCGGAAAGTTGGCTGGCGCTGCGTCGGCTGTATGAATCAAACCGCCAGTTTGGCAGCGCGATGAAGCGAGCAGTTTATAAAAATGTAATGGATGAATCAGGTATCGAATTCACACTAGGACAGCAGTTCTACGAGACACTCAAGGCATCGCTTCGAAGGCCCGCCTGAGCTGCTCGACCCGGGCCCGGTTGCTGCCGGCGTCGTCATAGGCGAAGCGCGAGGCCGAGCGTACGTCGACGCGGCCGTTCGCGAGCATCAGCACTTCGAGATCGTCGCGCAGCGGAAAGCCGAAGCGCTTCACCACGAACACCGCATGGATATAGCCCGACTGCTCCTGCTGGATCTCGCCGCCGAGGCGTTCGACGACCTCGTGCATGATCACGTAGTTGATGCCCATGTCGCCGGTGTAGCCGAGCGCCGCGACCTTGTGCAGATCGTCCTTGGCCATCGAGGACACGCAGCTTGGCCGCTTGGGGCAGCCGGCGAACTCGCCCTTGCTCAGATACAGGTCGGGCGGCGGCGTCACTGTGTAATAGGCACCTACCGCGAGTCCGGCGACGGCGAGCAGCAGGACCAGCACGATCATGCGCAGCAGAAACTTCATGGCTTGGCTTTTTTCGATTCTTTCTTGGATGACGTGGCCGGCATTGCGGGAACCAGGCGCTGCGGATCGATGCGTGCGTCGAGCCAGCTGATGCGCCAATCCAGATGGGGTCCGGTCGCACGCCCGGTTGCTCCGGACAAAGCCACGACCTGCCCCTGCTCCACCACGTCGCCGACCTTGGCCCTGAGCTTCGACAGATGCAGAAACGCCGAGGCCAATCCGTGGCCGTGGTCGATGATGAGGGTGCCGCCGGTGTAGTACAAGTCGGGCTCGGCGAGCCTGACGACGCCGCCGGCCGGCGCTTTCACGGGCGTTCCGGTCGGCACCGCCACGTCGACGCCGTAGTGCGGCTGCTTGGACTCGCCGTTGAGAATGCGCTGCGAGCCGTAGACGCCCGAGATGCGACCCGTGCACGGCCAGATGAAGCCTTGCAGAAAATCGGTGCGCGGCGTGTCGTGGAAGCGCGCCTCGCGCACGAGGGCGGCTTCTCGCTCGATGCGCGCGCTCACCTCGGGTGGCGCGTTGACCTTGTCCTGCGGCAGGCCGTCGATGCGCTGGATCTTGTACTGGCGCGACGCGACCGCATGCGCGCTCTTGTGCGCTCTGCCGTCAGGGTCGACGACTTCGAGTTCGACGCTGGATGGCTCATCCCGATCGAGGCCGATGATGAACAGCCCATCGTCGCCGACGTTGACGCGCTGCCCCTTGAAGCGAAGCCGCGAACCCGGGGCGACGTGACCGCGCAGCAGTTCGCCCTGCTTCCACTGGCCTTCGATCTGCGGCGGCGCAGCCGTTGCGCTCAACGCGCACGACAACAGCGCGAACACAACCGCAGGGCGGGTTGAGACCCGCCGCAGTTTGCATATCGAAAGCAAACGGCGGGTCACGACCCGCCCCGCGGACTTCATCAGGCCGGCGCCTTGGCGTCGGCGGTCAGCAGCGCGATCGCATCGGCCAGCGGTATCGTCTTCTGGTACTCGACGCCGAGACGGCGCAGCGTGACGGTCTTCTCCTCGGCCTCCTTGCGGCCGACGACGACGATCACGGGCACCTTGTGCACCGAGTGCTCGCGGATCTTGTAGTTGATCTTCTCGTTGCGCAGATCGGTGTCCACGCGCAGGCCTGCGTCCTTGAGCGCTTCGGCCACTTCGGTCGCGTAGCCATCGGCATCCGAGACGATCGGCGCGACCACGGCCTGCACGGGCGCGAGCCAGATCGGCATCGCGCCGGCATGATGCTCGATCAGGATGCCGATGAAGCGCTCCATCGAACCCACGATCGCGCGATGCAGCATGATCGGACGACGCTTCAGCGAGTTCTCGTCGACGTATTCGGCGTCGAGGCGCTCGGGCATCATCGGATCGAACTGCATCGTTCCGACCTGCCAGCTGCGGCCGATCGAATCCTTCATGTGGTACTCGATCTTCGGGCCGTAGAACGCGCCCTCGCCGGGCAGCTCCTCCCATTCCACGCCCGCCGCGCGCAAGGCGGCGCGCAGTGCGTTTTCGGCCGTATCCCAGAGCTCGTCGGTGCCGAGGCGCTTGTCCGGACGCAGTGCGAGCTTGACCGCGATGTCGTCGAAGCCGAAGTCGGCGTAGACCTTCATCGCCTGCTGGTGGAAGGCGGTGACTTCGCCTTCGACCTGCTCGGGAGTGCAGAAGATGTGGCCGTCGTCCTGCGTGAACGCGCGCACGCGCATGATGCCGTGCAGGCCGCCGGAGGGTTCGTTGCGATGGCAGCCGCCGAATTCGCCGTAGCGGATCGGCAGATCGCGATAGCTGCGCAGGCCGGCGTTGTAGATCTGCACATGGCCCGGGCAATTCATCGGCTTCACTGCGTAGGTCCGTTTCTCGGACTCGGTGAAGAACATGTTTTCCTGGTAGTTGTCCCAGTGCCCCGAACGCTTCCAGAGCGACACATCCATGATCTGCGGGCCGCGCACTTCCTGATAGCCGCTGCGGCGATAAACACCGCGCACGTACTGCTCGACCGCCTGCCAGATCGCCCAGCCCTTCGGGTGCCAGAACACCATGCCAGGCGCTTCTTCCTGCTGATGGAACAGGTCGAGCTGCTTGGCGAGCTTGCGGTGATCGCGCTTCTCGGCTTCCTCGACCATCTTCAGATAGGCCTTGAGCTCGTCGTCGGTCGCGAAGGCGACACCGTAGATGCGCTGCAACTGGGCGTTGTTCGCATCGCCGCGCCAGTAGGCGCCCGAGACCTTGGTGAGCTTGAACGCGGTGCCGAGCTTGGCCGTCGAGGCCAGATGCGGGCCGCGGCACATGTCGAGCCAGTCCTGGCCCTGGCGATAGATGCTGATCTCCTCGCCGGCTGCGATGCCTTCGCTGACCCACTCGGCCTTGAACTTCTCGCCGCTCTTTTCGAAGAACTCGATCACCTGCTCGCGCGGCCAGACTTCGCGCGTGATCGGCAGATCGCGCTTGACGATGTCGCGCATGCGGTTCTCGATCACTTCGAGATCGGATTCGCTGAAGGGCTCGCTGCGCGCGAAGTCGTAGTAGAAGCCCACGTCGGTCGACGGACCAAACGTGATCTGCGTTCCGGGGAACAGCTCCTGCACCGCCTGCGCGAGCACGTGCGCCGCGTCGTGGCGGATCACGTCGAGCACTTCGGGCTTGTCGCGCGTGACGATTTCGATCCTGGCATCGCGCTCGATCGGGCGCGTCAGATCGTAGAGCTCGCCGTCGAGCTTGATCAGCGCGGCCTTCTTGGCGAGGCCGGGCGAAATGCCCTGCGCGATCGACAGGCCGGTCGGCGGCGCGTCGTAGCTTTTGACGTTACCGTCGGGGAAGGTGATTTGAATGGACATCGGCTTTCCTTCTCTGCGGGCGCGTGTTTCACGCCCGGTCATGCCTTGGTGCGAACGGCGGCTGGCGTGATGCGCCGAATCAGTTCTCGAAGCGTGGCGGCAGCCACTCCTTCAGAAATTCTTCGCGACTCATCGTCAGCAGGCGGCGTTCTTCGAGTTCGTAAGGGTCTGCGTCGTAGGAGATCGCGCGAATCATCACGCGGCCGTTTTCCGTCGGGACGATTTCACAGCCGTTTTCGGCGGCGAGGCGAATGGCGTCCGTCAGGCCCATGTGCAGCCCGGTCAGGCCGAGGCGCGCGACCGCGCCCAGGCCACGGCGGCGTCGAGCCGCGCCAACGTTCGTTCACGACCGAGCAGCGCCAGCGTCTGGTCGATCGGCGGCGACACCGCCATGCCGACGATCGCCACGCGCAGCGGCTGTGCGACCTTGCCGAGGCCCAGCTTCTCGGCTTCGGCGAAGCCGTTGACGGCCGCGTGCAAGGTCGGCGCATCCCAAGTCTCGAGCGCCTTGAGCGTCTTGTAGAGCCCGGCGAGGGCGTGCAGGCCGTCGGCGTTGAAATGCTTGGCCGCGTCCTTCTCGTTGTAGCCGCTCAGGTCGGCGTACAGGAAGTGCGACTTCTCGGCCATTTCGAGCAGCGTGCGGCAGCGCTCGCGCTGCGACAGGATCACGTCGACGAGCGACGGGCCGTTGGCCGGATCGAGGCCCATGCGGCGCAGATGCCAGTCGAACTCGGGCACGACCACTTCCGGATCGACGCTCTTGAGGTACTGGTGGTTGACCCAGTAGGCCTTCTCCATGTCGAAGCGCGCGGCGCTCGACGACACCTTCGAGAGATCGAACTTCTCGATCATCTCCTGGCGCGTGAACAGCTCCTGGTCGCCATGGCTCCAGCCCAGGCGCACGAGGTAGTTCAGCAGCGCCTCGGGCAGAAAGCCCATCGCGCGGTATTCCATGACGCCGAGCGCACCGTGGCGCTTGGACAGCTTGGCTCCGTCGGCACCGAGGATCATCGACACGTGCGCGTAGGCCGGCGGCTCGGCGCCGAGCGCCTTGAGGATGTTGATCTGGCGCGGCGTGTTGTTGACGTGGTCGTCGCCGCGGATCACGTGGGTGATGCCCATGTCCCAGTCATCGACGACGACGCAGAAGTTGTAGGTCGGCACGCCATCGGCGCGCGCGATGATCAGGTCGTCGAGTTCGGTATTCGCGAACACGATCGGGCCCTTGATCAGGTCGTCGAGCACGACCTCGCCCTCGACCGGGTTCTTGAAGCGGACCACGGGCGGCACGCCGGCCGGCGGCTCCGGCAGGGTCTTGCCGGCTTCGGGGCGCCAGCGGCCGTCGTAGCGCGGCTTTTCCTTGCGCGCCATCTGCTCGGCGCGCATGGCGTCGAGCTCTTCCCGGGTCGCGTAGCAGTAATAGGCGGTGCCGGCCGCGAGCATCTGGGCGATGACTTCCTTGTAGCGGTCAAAGCGCTGAGTCTGGTAGACCGGGTCGAAATCCGACTTCAGGCCCAGCCACTCCATGCCCTCGAAGATCGCGTCGACGGCCTCCTGGGTCGAGCGCTCGCGATCGGTGTCCTCGATGCGCAGCAGGAACTTGCCGCCGAGGTTCTTGGCGACCAGATACGAAAACAGGGCCGTGCGCGCCCCGCCGATGTGCAGGAAACCGGTCGGGCTGGGAGCAAAGCGGGTGACGGCGGACATGGTGGCGGCGGCTGGGGTCTTTTTAGAGGCGCAGGATTCTACAGCAGCCGTGGCGACAACCGCCCCCGAGACCCCGGCAAGGACTAAAATGCGGGATGAACTGTCTTTTCGTGGAACAACTCACCGTCATCGACTGCGCCTACCTCGACGCGCGGCGCGGGCTGGTCGGTGAAAGCTGGATCGTCGACGTCGAGCTGCACGGCGACCTCGACGAGCAGTCGATGGTGCTCGACTTCGGCGACGTCAAAAAGCGTCTCAAGCGCGCGATCGACGGCTCGGTCGACCATACGCTGCTGGTACCCCGGCTCGCGCCGGGGCTCACGATCGCGCATCGCGATGGCGAGGTCGAGCTGCGGTTCCAGTCCGATGCGGGCTCGATCGAGCATCGCTCGCCGTCCGTGGCGGTGAGCCTGGTCGACGCCGAATCCATCGATGCGCAGGCCGTCACCGATTATCTGCTGCCACGCCTGAAGGCCGTGGTGCCGGCCAACGTCGCCGAAATCCGCCTGAGCCTGCGCACCGAGCGCATCGACGGCGCCTATTACCATTACGTGCACGGGCTCAAGAAGCACCAGGGGCAGTGCCAGCGCATCGCCCACGGCCACCGTTCGCGCATCGAGATCCGGGTCGACGGCCTCCGCTCGCAGGCGCTCGAAACGGCGCTCGCGACGCGCTGGACCGACATCTACCTCGGCACGCGCGAAGACCTCATCGGAGCGGCCGATGGCCGGCTGCGCTTCGCCTACCGCTCGCCCGAGGGACGATTCGAGCTCTGCCTGCCCGAGAGCCGGGTCGAACTCATCGACAGCGACACCACCGTCGAGAAGCTCGCCGAGTGGATCGCCAGCCGCATGGTGGGGAACGTCATGGGCGGACAGACGGTCGAAGTAAAAGCTTACGAAGGCGTGATGAAAGGCGCCATTGCAAGTCGCAAGAACGGCGAGTCGTGAGCCGGCAAAATTCACGCATTATTCAGCGCTTGACGCGCAGCGTGGCCTCCATGAACAAGTCCTTCCCCGTCTTGAATTCCACCTTCGAGCCGCGCCGCGCCGTCGGCCTGGTTTCGACGCTGGCGGCTGCGCTCACGCTCGGCGGCTGCGCGACCTATTACCCCGATTCGTATCCGTCCTCCGGGCCCTACTACGGCGGGGGCGGTGTCGGCGCCGTTTACTCGGATCGCTATTACGACCCGTACTACTCGGGCGGCTATTACGGCTACCCGGCCTACAACTCGACGACGATTTATTACGACAGCTTCCGCCCCGGTTACGCCTATCGGCCGGGCTATGGCTATTACTACCCGGTTCCGCCGCCGCGTGGCGGGCATGACCACGACCATGATCATGATCGCGACCGTGGCCGCGGCTGGGGTGATGTCGCGCGCGAGGCCAGCGGCAACCAGAACCGCGACGATCGCGACCGTGGCAGTTCTTGGGGTGGTTCGCGCGGCAACCCGGGCAACAGCAATCCCCGTCCGAACCTGCCGTCTCCACCGTCGTCCGACAGCGGCCGTTCGAACGGCTGGCTCGGCCGCGTGACGGGCGGCAACGACAGCCGCCCTAGCGCTCCTCCGCCCGCGCGCCCGCAGTTCAGCGCACCGCCGCGCCAGGACAGCGCCCCGCGCCCGTCCGCGCCGCCGCCTCGCCCGAGTTCCGACTCGGGCTCCCGCTCACGCGGCAGCGGCTGGGGCGACAAGGCCCGCAACTCGCGCGAGCGCTGAAGCCAGCCTTTCCACGGGCGCGCACTGCCAACTGTGGAATAATGCGCGCCCGTTTTTCTGCCTCCTGCTGACATGAGCTCCGCCGACGACGTCCGTTTCTTCCCCCGTCTCTCCATCGAACAGGTCGAGGAAGGCCACGAGCTGGCGCCCAAGTTCGACGAGCACGGCCTGATTCCGTGCGTCACGACGGCGTACGGCACCGGCGAAGTCCTCATGCTCGGCTACATGAACGTCGAGGCGCTCAAGAAGACCATCCTGACCGGCGAAGCGCACTACTACAGCCGTTCGCGCAAGGTGCTCTGGCACAAGGGCGCGACCAGCGGCCTCGTGCAGAAGGTCGAAGAACTGCGCATCGACGACGACCAGGACGCCATCTGGCTGCGCGTGTCGGTCAACGGCGATGCGAGCTGCCACGTCGGCTACCGCTCCTGCTTCTACCGCTCGGTGCCGACCGACGCGCGCGGCGCGGCCGGCGAGCTGAACTTCGAAGAGCACGAGAAGGCCTTCGACCCCAAGGCCGTCTACGGCGACGCGCCGAACCCGACGATCCTCTAAGTCCCTATCAAGGCTCCGCGGGCGCGTTCCACCAGCGCAGCGTCCGCTCGCGGTAGCCTTCGACGGCCCAGCCGTCGTCCGTCGGTATTGCGAACAACGCGCCCTCCACGCCGGTGACCCGCTGTTCGGCCCCGATCGCGGCATACCGGGCCACGACTTCGGGACGCGGATGCCCGAAGCGGCTGCGCCAGCCGGCCCCGTAGAGCACCACTTTCGGCCTTACCGCCTCGACGAAAGCCTGCGACGACGAGCTCTTGCTTCCGTGATGCGGGGCGACGAGCAGATCGGCGGCGATCTCTTCGGGATGCCGCTCGATCAGCCGTCGCTCGGCCTTGCGCTCGATGTCGCCGGCCAGCAGCAGGCGGCGCGTTCCATCGCTCACGAGCAGCACGCACGAGCCCTCGTTGTCCGACCACGGCCCTTCGTCCGGGTGCAGCATGAGGAACTCCACTCCGTCCCAGTTCCAGGCCTGGCCGTCGCGGCAAGGCTGGGCCGTCAGCGCACCGTATTCGGCCTTCGCGCCGACGAAACGCCGAACCGCCTCGAGGCCACCGGCGTGATCACGATCCTCGTGCGAAATCACGAGCGCATCGAGCCTGCGAATCCCGCGCCCGAGCAGATACGGCACGACCACGCTTTCGCCCGCGTCGAAGCCCTCTTCGATCGCCGGACCGGCGTCGTAAAGCAGTGTGTGGCCTGCAGTTTGCACGACCGCCGACAAGCCCTGACCGACATCGAGCACGGCGACTTCGAAACCGCGCGCGGGCGCCGGTTGCGGCGGCCATAGCAGCGGCAGCAGGCACAGCAGGCCGAGCGGGCGCGTCGGCAAACCGCGCGGCGCGAGCAGCAACAGGGCGCCGAGCAGGGCCAGCGCGAGTGCCGGCAACGGCGGGCTCGCGGCCCACCAGCCGGCTTCGGTCCACGCGGCCAGCGCCTGCAGGTAGCGCTGGAGTTCCGACAACGCCGAGGCCGTGAGCCCGAGCAGCGGCGTTCCGAACCAGGGCCAGATCCAGTCGAGCAGCAAGGCCGCGAGCGCGATCGGGGTGACGACGGCCACCAGCGGCACCGCGATCAGGTTCACCGGCAGCGCGCTCCAGCCCATGCCGTGAAACCAGCCGAGGCTCAGCGGCAGCAGCCCGAGCGTCAGTGCCGCCTGCACGCGCAGGGCTTCGACCCAGAACGGCGCGGCCGCGAGCCGATGCAGGGTCAGGTAGAAAATCAGGCCTACGGCCCCGAACGACAGCCACAGCCCGGGGCTCAGCACCGCTTCGGGGTCGACCAGCAGCACCGCGATCCAGGCCAGTGCGAGCACCCTAAACGGATGCTGCAGCCGATCGAACCAGGCCGCTCCGAGCAGAAAGCCGAGCATCAGCGCGGCACGCTGCACCGGCGGCTCCCAGCCGGCCAGGAACGCATAGGCGACGCCGGCAACGGCGGCCGCGACCATGCCGGCTTTCTGCGTGGGCAGGCGCAGGCACAGCGGCGGCCACAGGGCCCACAGCCAGCGGCCGAGGAAGAACGCCACGCTCGCGCCGATGGCGACGTTGAAGCCGGAGATCGCCACGAGGTGCGTCGTCCCGGTTTGCCGGAACACGTCCCAATCACGGGGCGTGATCGCGGAGTCGTCTCCGATCGTCAGCGCCGCGAGCAGGGCCAGGCCCGGATGTCCGGGCAAGGCGGCGTGCAGGCGGTCGCGCAGACGCTGGCGCATCAGCAGCCAGGGCGGACCGCTCAGGCCTTCGCAGCGCTCGCCCGACTGCACGCTCGCGAGCGCTCCGACGCCTTCGCGGAACAGCCAGGCCTCGTAATCGAAAGCCCGCGGATTCATCGAGCCATGCGGCGTGCGCATGCGCAGCGCCAGGCGCCAGCACTCGCCCGCCTCGAGCTCGACGGGCGCGCGATACCAGGAGGCGCGAATCAGCGGAATCGACGCATCGTCCGCGCGAAACTGGAAACGCCAGCGTCGCTCGCCATCGATTTCATCGCGCTCGGGCAGCGCCGCGACGTGGCCGCGCAACTCGATCGTTTCGTTGTGCCGCGACGGCGGCCATCGCAGCGCGAGATCGTCCTGCACGCGCCAGACACACCAGAGCACGCCGAGCACGAACAGCGCGTAGATAGCCCGTCCGCGCCATGGCAGCAGCGCCGGAATCGCGAGCAGGCCGAGCATCCACGCGGCCGGCAGTTCGCGCAGCGCATGCACGGCCAGAATGCCGAGCGTGAACGGCAGGGCCAGCGCGATCGGACTTCGGGCGGAACGAGGCAGCGTCATCACGCCAGCGTAGCGAGGCGGCGCAATGCGCAACGCGCTGCACGTCACAAGCCGCGGTCGAGCGAGCCCGCCGGGCGCCCACTACACTCTGGCGCTTCCCTGGACACGAGCTCCGACATGACCGATCTCTCCGCCTTCCCGATCACGCGGAAATGGCCCGCCCAGCATCCCGATCGCCTGCAGCTCTACTCGCTGCCGACGCCCAATGGCGTCAAGGTGTCGATCGCGCTCGAAGAAACCGGCTTGCCCTACGAGGTGCACAAGGTCAGCTTCGATACCCAGGACCAGCTCTCACCGGAGTTCCTGTCGCTGAATCCGAACAACAAGATTCCGGCGATCCTCGATCCGAACGGCCCCGACGGCCAGCCGCTGGCCTTGTTCGAATCTGGCGCGATCCTGGTCTACCTGGCCGACAAGACCGGCCAGCTGATGCCGCGCGATGCGGCCCGGCGCTACGAGACGCTGCAGTGGCTGATGTTCCAGATGGGCGGTGTCGGACCGATGTTCGGGCAGCTCGGCTTCTTCCATAAGTTCGCCGGCAAGGACTACGAGGACAAGCGCCCACGCGATCGCTACGTGGCCGAGAGCCAGCGCCTGCTCGGCGTGCTCGATCGGCATCTCGAGTCGCGCCGCTGGCTCATCGGCGACGAGTACACGATCGCGGACATCGCGGTGTTTCCGTGGGTGCGCAATCTGATCGGCTTCTACGGCGCCGGCGAGATCGTCGGCTTCGAGCGCTTCAAGAACGTGCGCCGCGTGCTCGATGCCTTCGTTGCGCGGCCGGCGGTGGTTCGTGGATTGACGATTCCGTCCTGAGAAACCCTAGGGTCTCGTTCAGCCCGGCGACGTACCGGTCAACTCGTCGTGCCGCTGCAGGCGGCCCGTATCGAGCGTCCAGATGCGATCCATGCGCGAGGCCAGGCCGAGGTCGTGGGTCACGACGACGAGGCTGGTGCCGAGTTCGCGATTGAGCTCGAGCATGAGCTCGAATACGCGATCGGCCGTGCGGGAGTCGAGGTTGCCGGTCGGCTCGTCGGCGAGCACACAGTCGGGCTTGGTCACGAGCGCGCGCGCGACCGCGGCGCGCTGGCGTTCGCCGCCCGACAGCTCGCCGGGCTTGTGCTGCAAACGCTGGCCGAGGCCGACGCGCTCGAGCAGATCGCCGGCCTGCTTGCGCGCGCTGGCGAGCTCCGTGCGCCGGATCAGCAGCGGCATCATCACGTTCTCGAGCGCGGTGAACTCGGGCAGCAGGTGATGAAACTGGTAGACGAAGCCGAGCCGCTGGTTGCGCAGCTGCCCGCGCGCCGCATCCGACAACGCCGACATGCGCTCGCCCGCGACGAACACTTCGCCCGCCGTCGGCGAATCGAGCCCGCCGAGCACGTGCAGCAGCGTCGATTTGCCGCTGCCCGAGGCGCCGACGATGGCCACGCGCTCGCCGCGGCGCAGTTCGAAGTCGACGTTGTCGAGCACCTTGAGATTCAAGCGGCCGTCGTCGAAGGTCTTCGACAGGCCCTTGGCGCGGATGATGGGCGTTTCGCCGGTCACGGTAGTCGGGTTCCTATTCATAGCGCAGCGCTTCGGCCGGCTGCACGCGCGAAGCGCGCCAGGCCGGATACAGCGTCGACAGCAGGCCCAGCGCGAGCGACAGCATGCTGATGCGGATCACGTCGCTGGACTTGAGCTCGGACGGCAGGTCGCTGATGTAGTAGACCTCGGGCGACAGGAACTGATGCCCGGTCAGCGCCTGCAGCAGCGGCACGAGGCGCTCGACGTTGAGCGCCAGGCTTACGCCGCCGACCACGCCGATCACCGTGCCGATGATGCCGATCAGCGAGCCCTGCACCATGAAGATCGCCATGATCGAACGAGGGCTCGCGCCGAGCGTGCGCAGGATCGCGATGTCGGCCTGCTTGTCCTGCACCACCATCACCAGCGTCGAGACGATGTTGAACGCGGCGACGCCGACGATCAGCGACAGGATGATGAACATCACCATCTTCTCGGTCGCCACCGCGCTGAAGAAATTCGCGTGGCTGCGCGTCCAGTCGTTGACGTAATAGATGCCTTGCAGCTGCCCGGCGAGCTCGCGCGACACCGCCGGCGCCTTGAACATGTCGTGCAGCTTGATGCGCACGCCGGTCACGGTGTCGCCCATGCGGTACAGCGATTGCGCATCGCCGAGATGGATCAGCACGAGCGTGCGATCGAACTCGTACATGCCGACCTTGAAGATGCCCGACACAGTGAAGCGCCGGAAGCGCGGCAGCACGCCGGCCGGCGTCACGCTGGCCTGCGGAATCATGAGATCGACCTTGTCGCCCGGCGTCACCCCGAGCACCTGCGCGAGCTCGTAGCCGATGACGATGTTGAACGAGCCGGCCTTGAGATCGTCGAGCGAGCCCGCGACCATCTTGTCGCCGATATCGGAAACGCCGCGCTCCTCGCCGGGCAGCACGCCGCGCAGCATCGTGCCCGACAGCCCGCTGCCGAGCCGCAGCATGCCCTCGCCTTCGACGTAGGGAGCCACGGCCTCGACGTCGGGATTCTTGCGCACCGTGTCCGCCACACCGGACCAGTCGGCGAGCCCGCCTTCGAAGGCCGAGATCGTGGCGTGTGAGGCCATGCCGAGGATGCGCGTGCGCAGCTCGCGCTCGAAGCCGTTCATGACCGAGAGCACGGTGATCAGCGCGGTCACGCCGATGCCGATGCCGAGCATCGAGGCGAACGAGATGAACGATATGAAGTGATTACGCCGCTTGGCCCGCGTGTAACGCAGGCCGGCGAAGAGTTCGTAGGGGTGTCGCATGGGCGGGCATTAGATCATAGGAGCCCTCGGCTCAGTCGCGAGCGGAGGCACCTGCTGCGAAATCGGGACGAGGTGAAGGCCCAGCACGCCGTCGATCACCGTCCTGCGCCCAGGTGTCGCGCAGGTCCCGTTCGTTGCGGCTGGCAATGGTTATAGTTCGGCCATGCGCTTCGACGAGCCCTTGCCATGATCAAGCCCGCAGCCCTGTTGTCGATGCTCGCCGCGATGTCGGCCCAGGCGGAGGAACTCGTGATGCCGGCAGGCTCGCAGCCCACTCCGATTGCGACTGCAGCACCCGCGTCGGGCGGCCTGCCGGACAAAGGCGAGAGCATGCAGGCCGTCAGCCGGCAATTCGGCGAGCCCAGGCAGCGTCACGCGGCGGTGGGAGGGGATTCACCCCGGCATCCCCCGATCACGCGCTGGGATTACGATGGCTTCTCGGTGTTCTTCGAGAACCAGCACGTGATTCACGCGGTAAGGCCGGACGCACCGGCTCCGCTCGCCCGGCGCGACGGTCTCAGCGGAGGTTGAGGGACGAAGGCGGGTCGAGACCCGCCACACGCCGTTGCTCGGACGGCGGCAGGCAGGCGCGACCCGCCCCGTGGTCGGCTTGGACTACTCAGCGCTTGCAGGACGGATCGGTCGTATCCGCGCACTTCTGGATCGCTTCACCGCCAGCCTCGATGTCTTTGCCAGCGCCTTCCATGGTGTTGCAGGCGGTCAGGAACAGCGAGCCCGTGAGCATCAGCAGGGTCGCGGCGGTGCCGAACAGCGGTTTGAAGGTTTTCATGACGAGTCCTTTCGTTGGGTGCTGCTTTTCGTGACGGGCTCGAGGCCCGCCGGCAGCATGCCCTCGAACAACTGAACGGTTTCCGGCCGGCGCCCGGCCGCATTCCCGCTGACATCATTCCGGTGTAAGGTCGCGGCCCTCGCCGCTCCCCGATTCAAGGCCATGCCCCGTAATTTCCTGCCGCCCGAATGGGCTCCCCAGTCCGCCGTGATGCTGACCTGGCCGCGCGCCGACGGTGATTTCGCGCGCCACTTCGAGGCCGTGGAAGCCAATTTCGTCGCCATCGCGGTCGCCGTCAGCCGGCACCAGGAAGTGCACATCAACTACGGGCTCGATCCGGCCAAGCTGCGCGACCGGCTGATCCAGGCCGGGGCGCATCCGGCGCGGCTGCGCGTCTACCGCGTCGAATCCGACGACGTCTGGGCCCGCGACCACGGCCCGATCACGGTGATTCGCGACGGCCGGCTCGTGCACCTGGATTTCACCTTCAACGGCTGGGGCAACAAGTTCTCGGCGGAGCGCGACAATGCGCTCACGCGCAAGCTCGCCGGCCTCGGCGCCTGGAGCGCGCCGGTCGAGACGGTGGATTTCGTACTCGAAGGCGGCGGTATCGAAGTCGACGGCTGCGGCGCCCTGCTGACCACCGAGCGCTGCCTGCTCGCGCCGACGCGCAACCCGCAGCTGACGCGCGAAGGCATCGAAGCCGTGCTCAAGCGCGAATTCGGCATCGAGCGCGTGCTCTGGCTCAAGCACGGCGACCTGCTCGGCGACGACACCGACGGCCACGTCGACACCATCGCCCGCTTCTGCGATGCGCACACGATCGCGTACCAGGGCTGCAGCGATCCGTCCGACGCGCATTACGAAGACTTGAAGGCCCTCGCCGACGAACTCGCCGCGCTGCGCACGCGCGACGGCAGCCCGTACGATCTCGTCGAACTGCCGCTGCCCGCTCCGATCTTCGACGAAGACGGCCAGCGCCTGCCGGCCGGCTATGCGAACTTCCTGATCATGAACAACTGCGTGCTCGTACCGATCTACGGCGACGCCAACGACGAGCCCGCGCTGTCGAAGCTGCGTGAGGTTTTCGAGGACCGCGAAGTGCTTGGCATCGACTGCCGCGCCCTCATCCTGCAGTACGGCGGCCTGCACTGCGTGACCATGCAGATTCCGCAGGCGCCCGCACGCGGCTGAGCGGTTTCGCTGAGCGGTTTCGCTGAGCGGTTTTGAATTGAGGTAGAAGACCCATGGCATCGAAGAAAACCCTGCGCGTCGGCATCGTCCAGCAAGCCTGCACCGACGATCGCGAACACAATCTCTCGGTCTCGGCCGCCGCCGTGCGCGACGCCGCGGCGCGTGGCGCGCAGCTCGTGCTGCTGCAGGAGCTGCACACGGGCCTGTATTTCTGCCAGCACGAGTCGACCGAGCTGTTCGACCTGGCCGAGCCGATTCCGGGGCCGTCGACGAAATTCCTCGGCGAACTCGCCAAGGAGCTCGGCATCGTCATCATCGGCTCGCTGTTCGAGCGCCGCGCGCCGGGGCTTTATCACAACACCGCCGTCGTGCTCGAGAGCAACGGTAGCCTCGCCGGCGTGTATCGCAAGATGCACATCCCGGACGATCCGGGCTACTACGAGAAGTTCTACTTCACGCCGGGCGACCTGGGCTTCAAGCCGATCGAAACCAGCCTCGGCAAGCTCGGCATCCTGGTCTGCTGGGATCAGTGGTATCCCGAAGGCGCGCGGCTGATGGCGCTGGCCGGCGCGGACCTGCTGTTCTATCCGACCGCGATCGGCTGGAACCCCGAAGACACGCAGGAAGAGCAGGCCCGCCAGCGCGATGCCTGGATCACCATCCAGCGCTCGCACGCGGTCGCCAACGGCCTGCCCGTGATCGTCGCGAATCGCTGCGGCCACGAGTCCGACCCGACCGGCTCGCTCAAGGGCGCGACGTTCTGGGGATCGAGCTTCGCGGTCGGCCCGCAGGGCGAATTCATCGCCCAGGCCGGCACCGAGAAGCCCGAGACGCTCGTCGTCGACGTCGATCTCGCGCGCTCGGAAAACGTGCGCCGCTGGTGGCCGTTCCTGCGCGACCGGCGCATCGATGCGTATGAGGATATGGTGAAGCGGTATCGGGATTAGCTTCGCCGTTCCCCTCTCCCGCTCGAGGGAGAGGGGTGGCGCGCAGCGCCGGGTGAGAGAGCACGCAGGAACCTTGCGCTGCTGACCTACGGTGTTCCCTCACTCCCCGCCTTCGGCGGGACTCTCTCCCGCACGCGGGAGAGAGGAACGTCAACGACTCAGTTCAACAGCTCACTCGCTGGCGTATACGCATAACCCAAGTCTTCGGCCACGGCCTTGTACGTGATCCTGCCCGTGTGCACGTTGAGGCCTTCGCGCAGATACGCATCATCCTTGAGCGCCTGCTTGTAGCCCTTGTTCGCCAGCGCGAGCGCAAACGGCAAGGTCGCATTGGTCAGTGCGAACGTCGAGGTACGCGCGACCCCGCCCGGCATGTTGGCGACGCAGTAATGCACGACGCCTTCTTCGAGATACGTCGGGTTCTGGTGCGTGGTCGGGCGCGAGGTTTCGAAGCAGCCACCCTGGTCGATCGCCACGTCGACGATGACCGCGCCATTCTTCATCGCACGCAGATGCTCGCGAGTGACGAGCTTGGGCGCGGCGGCGCCCGGCACCAGCACCGCACCAATCACGAGATCGGCCTGCTGCGTGTACTGCTCTACCGCGTCGACGGTCGAATAGATGGTGTTGAGCCGGCCCTGGAACAGCGAATCGAGCTGATTCAGGCGCGACAGCGAGCGATCGAGCACCGTCACGTTCGCGCCCATGCCGACCGCGATGCGCGCCGCGTTGTAGCCGACCACGCCCCCACCGATCACGAGCACCTCGGCCGCCGCGACGCCCGGCACGCCACCGAGCAGCACGCCATTGCCGCCCTGCGCCTTCTCCATCGCATGCGCTCCGGCCTGGATCGACATGCGGCCGGCGACTTCGCTCATCGGAGCGAGCAGCGGCAGCCCGCCGCGCGGATCGGTCACGGTTTCATACGCGATGGCGATGCAGCCAGACTCGACCAGCGCCTGGGTTTGCGCGGGATCGGGAGCTAGGTGCAGATAGGTGAACAGCAGCTGGTTCTCGCGAAGCAGCTTGCACTCGACCGGCTGCGGCTCCTTCACCTTGATGACCATCTCGGCGCGCGCGAAGATTTCTTCGGCGCTCGAGACGATCTCCGCACCCGCGGCACGGAACACCTCATCGGTGATGCCGATGCCACTGCCAGCGCCAGCCTGCACCATCACCTGGTGCCCGTGAGCCTTGAGTTCCTTGACACCAGCCGGCGTCAGGCCGACGCGGTACTCGTGGACTTTGATTTCTTTGGGCGTGCCGATGAGCATTGAATAATCTCCGGATGACCCAGGGAATTATTCCATAGCACCTCAGCCTGAACCTGAGAAGAAACCTCCAGTGTGTAGAGCTCCATCGGCGCAGTTTGTCCACCTCGAGAGCTCAAGCTTGCCCCTTTGTCCGTGGCCCGATCACCTGGCTGCTATACGACTTCATCATCCACCGCCAACACACTCGATCCCCGTAGCGGTGACAGGTATCAGCTTGCGCGTGATGAAGCCGCTTGGCGTGGTTGTCGTGATGGTGACGTTGCCGGTGCCAGCGCATCCCGAGCCAACCAACGTAAACGAATAGGTGTTCGGTGTTCCGCGTCCACTGAAAGTGCTGTCCTGCTGCGTATAGCTCGCGGGCTCCGCGATAGAGCCGTAATCGGTCGTTGCGGCGATCGTGGTACCAGCTGCCATGTTCTGTTGGGCGGAATCCTGGATCACCACTTCGAAGGCCACGGAACTGGTCGCGCTCAAAGTCAGTGCCGTTGAACTTGGCGTAATGGTCGCCGTGGATCCGGACATGACAATCACAATATCCTGATTGACGAACAGAGTCTTGGCCGTGTCGCAGCCCGTCCTGCAGAGTGGGCCGGTGAAACTGTCACTGACGGGGTCGAAAACACCGTTGCCGTTGAAATCGACAAACTCCTCGGTTGACGGATCGCGTGCCCCGTTTTCGTTGCGATCCAGGAAAGGCTCCGTAATGTCGCCAAAGCTCTCGCCGGCGTCGAATGCTCCATTGCCATTCAGATCGGTGAAGCTTTCTTCTCCGATGGCGGTCGCCAAGATGGTGTACCGATGATCGGAAACCCGGGGATTCTGGCTGGTAAAGGTGACGCTGCACGCCCCTCCGCTTGTCGTACATTGAGGTTCCACCGAGCCACCTTCGGTGCGGAAGCTCACCGCCGTTCCGTCAGGCACCGGGTTGTTGAATCGATCGGCCAGACGCACGGTCAGGATCGACTTCACGCCATCGCGATTTTGCCCCTCGATGTTGAGAACATCGGCTGCAAGCGAGAAGCTGTCCTGATCCGGAATTCCAGTCGAAATGGTGAGCGCATCGGAACGAGCGTTGACCGTCGTCGTACCACTGGTGGCCGTTGCCGTCACTCGGACAGTCGTGTGAACCGTGCCCGAGGACACCGCCACCGAGACCGTGCCGTCGCTCGCGCTCACCGCGGAAGTCCGGTCCAGCGTGATGCCGCCGACTGTCGTGTCCAAAGCGAAAGTAACGATCTGATCAGGTTTTACGTCGCCCTTGTTGTCGAGCACTTTGAAAACTACCGTGGATGTTTCAGGCTGCCCTACACCAGTTCCCTTGATGCCAATCGCTGTAGGCGTCGCCGATACGAAATTGATCGACTGCAGCGGCCCGGCGGGCGGCGGTGTGGTGGTCGACCCAACCGTGTAAATCACCGCCGCCGATGCGCTGGTCACCACCCCTTTCGGAGTCGTCACCTTGACCGTGAACACACCGCTGGTAGAGGTGGCCTGATTGTCTGGCGGCCTAACAACGAATCCGTACGAGAACGGGCCGTTAAATGTCGAACAGGCTTGCGTGTAGGACGCATCGCCAACCACGCTGCCGAACGAGGTGGTGGCTTCGATCTTGGTCCCCCCCGGCATTGGCTGGTTGGCGCTGTCGCTGACGGCGAACTGCACGAACTTCGCTCCATTGCTGAGATCGATCGTGCCGGGCCCCACGATGTTGGCAACCGAACCCGACATGATGATCGGCACCGAGTTGCGAACCGACAACGAGGTCGCGCTATCGCAGCCGCTGTCGCACAACACGCCGGTGAAATTGCCGCTGGGGGCGTCGAAGTTTCCGCTGTTATTGAAGTCGATGAACTCCTCGTCGCTGTCGCGCACAAAGTTTTCGTTCTTATCCAGGAAGGCTTCGCCCAAATCGACGAACGCCTCTCCAGAGTTGTACCGACCATTTCCATTCGCATCAGTAAAGCTTTCTTCGCCCACCGCCGTTGCCAGAATGGTGACGCGATGGTCGCTGGTACGGGGGTTTGACGAAGCGAAGTTGACCGAACAGCCGCCACCCGTGGTCAGGCACTGGGGCTGGACCTGTCCACCCTCGGCACGAAAACTGATCGCCGTGCCGTCCGGAACCGGGTTGTTGAAACGATCGGCAGCCAGGATATTCACGTTCGTCGTAGTGCCGTCGTAGTCCCCTCCCTCGATGTTGAAACAACCGACGCTGATCGAAAAACTGTCCTGGTCAGCCAGGCCGGTGGAGATCACGAGCGAATCGGACTGCGCCGGCGGTATACCCGCCACCGGGTTTCCCGCGCTATCGATGATGGTGGCCGTGACTCGTACGCTGGTCGCCACCGTTCCTGAGCTAACCGTGGTCTGCACAACACCCGAAGTGTTGGATGTGCCCGTCGTCGGAGCCAGCGTAATGCCACCGGCCGCGGTATCCAGCGAGAATCTCACGCTTTGCCCCGAGACCGGGCCACCGGCGCTGTTGGTCAGCGTGAACCTGACGACCGAGGTCTGTGGATCACCCGTGCCCTTGATCCGGATGTTGTTAGGCGTCGCCGAGCTAAATTGGATCGCGCTCGGCGGGGCGGCCTGAACCCTGATAGTGCCGCTCGCGGTAATGGTGGAATCGCCGATCGTAGCGGTTGCGGTAATGACGTCGTCCCCCGCGCACCCGAGTGCCGAATAGGTGCCCGCAGCCGAGCCAGTCGAAGTCACTACGGGGTTGGGAGAGATCGAGGCGGTGTTCTGGCTCACGCACTGCGACGAGAACACAACAGATACGGAATCGGTTACGAGCGCGTTGCCGTGAGCAGTATCGACGATATCGACCCGCAAGCCTGAGCTTCCACCGGCAGCCAACGGCGATTGCGACACCGCGATAATCCCGGATGAGAAGGTGCCCCCGTCCAAGATACCGAGCCGATAGACCGATCCGGTCGGATTTCCCCCACCTCCCCCCCCATCATCGTCACCCTCGGTGTACCCGCCGCCTCCGCCGCCACAGGCGGCCAGCAGCATCGACATCAGCAAGGCGGTGACTTTGAGTTGTTTCATGATCGCTCCGACGATGCGGCGGCATGGGCAGGCGGATGCTACCGCCGTTGCGGGGCGATGGATAACGCACCCGTTCTCAGCGCGAATGCTCGCCGAGAGGTTCGTCGCAAAACTTTTCGGTTCGATGGGCGCGGCCGATGGCGCGATGGGCGGGCAGCGGCGTCCTGGCGGCTGCGGGCGTCTGGGAGATGGCGTCCCCGGCGGGAGTTGAACCTGCGACCTCACGCTTAGGAGGCGTGCGCTCTATCCAGCTGAGCTACGGGGACATGGCCCTAGTTTAACGGGGCCGGTCGGCTTACATGAAGTCGTTGACGCGATATTCCACTTCGTCGTCGGCCGAACGCTCGTCGTAATCGATGTCGACCTCCACCGGGTAACCGAGAGTCTGCTCATAGCGAGCCTCGATCTCATCGGCCTCGCGCGCGTGGGCCTGATCGAGAATGTCGAACAGCCCGCTGAGCGTCGGCAGCGATCGGGCCGCCGCGTCCGAGAGGTACTCGCCGGTGACCGCGTCGAAAGCCTGCGCGACGACACCGCCCCGCACCTGGATCACGTAGCGCCCGGCGCCCGCGGTGTCGCCTGAACTCAGGCAATAGCAGTCTTTGGTCAGGGTGAACTGATAGTCCTCGATCCGGGCGGCGGTCCATTTCTGCCGGGCGGCTTCGAAAGCCTCGCGATCGAGCGTGTCCTCGTCATCGTCGCCGCCACCGCTGCAGGCGCCGATCGCCAGCATCAGGAGTGCGATGCCGGCACGCAGGCCGCTGCGAAGAAAAGCTGCGTTCATGGTCCCTCCACGTCATCGCCATCCGATGGCCAAGAACCCGGCCCTACTTGAGCACCTGGCCCAGAAAACTGCGCAGGCGCTCGCTCGATGGGTCGGTGAAGAACGTCGACGGCGGCTGCTCGCACTGGATCTGGCCGGCGTCCATGAAGATCACGCGGTTGGCCACTGCGCGCGCAAAGCCCATCTCGTGCGTGACCACGCACATGGTCATGCCTTCGCGTGCGAGGTTCTTCATGACGTCGAGCACCTCGCCGACCATTTCGGGGTCGAGCGCGCTGGTGGGTTCGTCGAACAGCATGATCGCCGGCTGCATCGCGAGCGCCCGCGCGATCGCCACGCGCTGCTGCTGGCCGCCCGAGAGCTGGTCCGGATACACGACGGCCTTCACCGCGAGGCCCACCTTGGCGAGCAGCTTTTCGGCCCGCTCGCGCGCCTCGACGGGCGAGCACTTGAGCACCTTGATCGGGGCCAGCATCACGTTCTCGATCACGGTCATGTGCGGGAACAGATTGAACTGCTGGAACACCATGCCGACGTGCGTACGCAGCCGGTTCAGGTCGGTGCCGCGCGCATGCACGGAAATGCCATCGACGATCACTTCGCCGGCCGTAATCGTCTCCATCGCATTGAGCGTGCGCAGCAGCGTGCTCTTGCCCGAGCCGCTCGGACCGACGATGCAGACGACCTCGCCTCGGCTCACCTGCAGATCCACGTTTTTGAGCGCCTGCGTGCCGTTGTCGTAGCGCTTGTCGACGCCGGTCGCTCTGATCAGCACCTCCTGGCCGGGCTCAGTCATGCGCCATCCTCTTCTCGAGCCGGCGCACCAGCCACGACAGGCTGCCCGTGAGCAGCAGATACATGATCGCGACCGTGAACCAGACTTCGAACGGCCGGAAGTTGGAACTCACGATCTCGCGCCCGGCCTTGGTCAGGTCGGTCAGCGCCATCACCGAGACCAGCGACGAATCCTTGATCAGGTTGATGAACTGCCCGGCCAGCGACGGCAATGTCTTCTTGAGCGCCTGCGGCAGGATCACGTAACGCATGGCCTGCGCGTAGCCCATGCCGAGACTGCGCGCCGCCTCCATCTGCCCCTTGGGCACGGACTGGATGCCCCCGCGCACGATCTCGGCGATGTAGGCGCCCGTGAACACCGCGAGCGCCGCGACGCCCGCCGTGAACGCCGAAAGCTTGAGCACCGTGCCGATGAAGAAATAGACGATGAAGATCTGCACGAGCAGCGGCGTGCCGCGAATGAGCTCGACGTAGGTCGACGACAAGCGCTTGGCGGCCGGGTTGTCGGCCACGCGACCGAGCCCGGCGACGAGCCCGAGCACCAACGCGAACACCAGCGACACCGCCGAGAGTTTCAGCGTCATCCACAGGCCCACGAGCAGAATGCCCGGCTTGAGCCCGGCCTGATACGCGAGCAGATCGTCGCGGAACACCAGGTCTCCGCTCTCCGCGTAGGTGTCGGCGAAGTCAGTGTAGGTCTGCTTCTGCTCGCCCTCGTATTCGGTGAGCGTGAGCGACTTGCCGTCTTCGGCGATCGTCACGTAGCCGTCGAACGGAGCGCGCAGCTCCTGGCCCGTGGTGCTGACGAGATACTGCGGAACGTCGGACCAGTTCCAGTCGTAGTTCACGCGCGTCGACATCGCGTAGATGCCGCCGATGATCAGCGCGATGATCGCGAAGTAGACGGCGGTCCAGGCGCGGCGGTGGGCGGGGTTAGACATGCCGGCCACCGGTCGACGCTGTGGAGTTGGTCCTCTCTCCCGCAAGCGGGAGAGAGTCCCGCCGAAGGCGGGGAGAGAGGGTTAGCCCGAAAGGAGCCGCGTCCTCTTCGTTGCAGCCCCTCTCTCCCCTCGCCGTCGCGAGGGACTCTCTCCCCCACGCGGGAGAGAGGAACGGCGCTGCGAGTACACAATGACCAAGGCTCATCTCAATTCACCAGCTTGAGCCAGGCCGTGCGTTCGAACCACTTGCCATACAGCGCATCGTAGGCCTTGTCGCGATGCGCGCCGGCGAGGAAATCGTTGAGCCAGGCATGCCAGCGCGGATCGTTCTTGCGGATCGCCCAGCCGAGCTCCTCGCGCGTGAACGGCTTGGAAAGGTGCGCGAGCGTGCCTGGATTGCGCGCCATGTAGACCGCGTTGTACGGCAGGTCGTAGACGAAAGCGTGGGCGCGGCCGCTGCGCACCTGCAGCAGGGCCTCGGCCTCGGTCTCGAACTTCATGATGTGCGCGCGCGGCATGTATTCGGCCGCGGCCGTGTCGCCCGTGGTGCCGAGCTTGGTGACTACCGTGAACTCGGGCTTGTTCAGATCGTCGACGCCATGCACGGTGGCGGCGAGCTTGGGCTGCATGATCACGCTCTGGCCGATGATGATGTAGGGGTCGGCGAAGTCGACCTGCTTGGCGCGGTCCTCGGTGATCGTCATGCCCGACATCAGCACGTCGAACTTGCCCGTCAGCAGCGCCGGAATGATGCCGTCCCACTGCGTATTGACGAGCGTGAGCCGGACCCCGAGCTTGCGCGCCATGAGCTTGGCCAGGTCGACGTCGAAGCCGATGATGCCGCCGCGCTTGTCACGCATCTCGAACGGCATGTAGCCCGCTTCGAGCCCCACGCGCAGCTCGCCGCGCGCCTTGATCTCGTCGAGCACCGATGGCCCTGACGGCGTCGAGGCGCCCTGCCCCCAGGCCACCGCGGCGGGCAGCCACAGCAGCGCGGCGCACAGCGCCAACAGGCCTCCCCGCAAGCCTCGTCTCATGCAACTCTCGATCGAATCCTGGAATCAACCGGTCAAGCCTAGCATCGGACATGCCGGATCGTGACCCGGTGATTCCACCCAGGCGGTGGCGATCCACCTCGCCTACCATGCGCCGTCATCCCGAACGTCATCGCCATGGCCGATCATCGTGCCGCGTTGCAATGGATAGACGAGCAGTTGCCCGCCCAGCGCGCCGAACTGCTGCAACTCTGCGCCATCAATTCCGGCAGCTTCAATGCCGCGGGCGTCGATGCAGTGGGCGCGCGCATGCAGGTGCTCTACGCGCCGCTGCAGGCGCAGGCCGAACGACTCGCCCTCGCCGCCTACCGCTCCACCGCCGACGACGGCAGCCAGCGCGAACGCCCCATCGGCCACGCCCTGCGCCTGCGCAAGCGGCCCGAGGCGCCGCTGCAGGTGTTCTTCTGCGGGCATATGGACACGGTCTACGCGGCCGACAGCCCGTTCCAGCACACCACCGAACAGGGCGCCGATCACCTCAACGGTCCGGGCGTAGCCGATCTCAAGGGCGGCCTGCTGGTGATGTGGGCCGCGATCGCCGCGCTCGAACGCTCGCCGCTGCGCGATCGCATCGGCTGGGAGGTACTGCTGAACCCGGACGAGGAAATCGGTAGCCGTGGCTCGGCCCCGCTGCTCGCCGAAGCGGCTCGGCGCAACCATCTGGGCCTGATCTACGAGCCCGCCTACGCCGACGGCAATCTCGCCTCCGCGCGCAAGGGCAGCGGCAATTTCGACCTGATCGTGCACGGGCGCGCCGCGCATGCGGGCCGCAATCCCGAGCAGGGACGCAACGCCATCGCCGCGAGCGCCGAACTCATCGGCGCGATCCACGCGCTGAACGGTCAGCGCGAAGGCGTCACCTTGAATCCGGGCTACGTGCGCGGCGGCGGGGCGCTCAACATCGTGCCGGATCTTTGCATCTTCAAATTCAACGTCCGCACCTCGCAGCCCGCCGACGAATGCTGGCTGCAGGATCAGCTCGACCTGCTGCTCACGCGGCTCAATGCGCGCGAGGGGTATCGCGTGGAACTGCACGGCGGCTTCACGCGCCCGCCGAAGGTCTTCGACGAGCGCCACCAACGGCTCGCCGAGATGATCCGCGACTGCGGCCGCGAGCTGAATCTCGAGCTGCAGTTCAAGCCCACAGGCGGCTGCTGCGACGGCAACAACCTCGCCGCGCACGGCTTGCCGAACATCGACAACCTCGGCGTGGTCGGCGGCGAGATTCATTCGGAGCGCGAATGGATGCGGGTGTCGAGCCTGAGCGAGCGCGCGAAGCTGTCGGCGCTGTTGCTGCTGAGGCTTGCGAGCGGGGAGTTGGTTTGGAAGTGAGTCATTTCACCGACGGAGTGCGCGCATTCTCTCAGCAGCCCCTCTCCCGGTCCTTCGGACCACCCTCCCGCAAGCGGGAGAGGGGACACGCACGGAGCGCGCTCTACCGACGGCGATGCGTTAGCAAGCTGCCGTTCCTCTCTCCCGCTTGCGGGAGAGAGTCCCGCCGAAGGCGGGGAGAGAGGGTCACTATCCGATACGCGCCGCTCTCCAATCCATGCAATCGGAACACCGACCGTCCATAACTAAACCATGAAAGTCATCCGCCCCATCCGCCCCGACGATCTCGACGCGCTCGTCCACATGGCGCAGACCGCCGGCGCGGGCTTCACTTCGCTGCCGCCCGACAAGGATTTTCTCGGCAAGAAGATCGCGCTCTCCGTGCAATCCTTCGACGCCGACGTGAAGACCGCCGGACACGAGCGCTACATGTTCGTGCTCGAGGACAGCAGCACCGGCGAGATCGGCGGCTGCTGCGCGATCGAAGCGGCCTGCGGGCTCGACGAGCCTTTCTACAACTATCACGTCGGCGTCACCGTGCACGCGAATCGCGAGCTCGGTGTCTACAACCGCATTCCGACGCTGCATCTGTCGAACGACTACACCGCCACCTCGGTGCTCTGCTCGCTGTATCTGCGCCCCGAATTCCGCAGCGGTGGCGCGGGGCGTCTGCTGTCGAAGTGTCGCTTTCTGTTCATGGGCAACTTCCCTGCCCGCTTCTCGGAGAAAGTGATCGCCGAAATGCGCGGCGTCTCCGACGAGAAAGGCCAGTCGCCGTTCTGGGAAGGGCTCGGCCGGCACTTCTTCAGCATCGATTACGAAGCCGCCGAGCACATCGTCGGCATGGGCAACAAAGCCTTCATCGCCGAACTGATGCCGCCGCATCCGATCTACTCCGTTCTGCTGCCGCCCGAAGCGCAGGCCGTGATGGGCCGCGTGCATCCGCAGACCGCGCCCGCGCTGCACCTGCTCGAGCAGGAAGGGTTCCGCTATCAGAACTATGTCGATATCTTCGACGGAGGCCCGACCGTGGAAGCGCCGCTCATGGACATCCGCTCGATCCGTAAATCGCAGTTGCTGCCCTGCCAGATCACCGCCACCAGCAGCGGCAGCCCGCATCTTATCGCCAACGATCGCCTGCATGGTTTCCGTTGCGCGCTCGCACAGCTCACGCCTGGCGAGACGGGCGTGAACATCAGCGCCGAACTCGCGCAGGCGCTCGGCGTCCAGGCCGGCGAATCCGTTCGCGTGGTGGCGCTATGAGCTCGGGTTGGCTGTTCATCGATGGCCAGCGCCACACCGGCGGCGGCCCCGAATTCGTGAGCCTGGATCCGGCGACGATGGACGCGGTCTGGGAAGGCAACGCCGCCAGTTCCACCGACGTGCAGCGCGCGATGGACGCCGCACGCGCCGCGTTCAAGCGCTGGGGCCGCACGAGCTTCGCCGAGCGCGAAGCGATCACGCGCAAGTTCGCCGACAAGCTCAAGGCCAACGCGGAATCGCTTGCGAGCATCATCAGCCAGGAAACCGGCAAGCCGCTGTGGGAGACGCGCACCGAAGTCACGACCATGATCAACAAGGTCGACATTTCGGTGAAGGCCTACCACGAGCGCACGGGCTCGCAGGACGGACAAGTTGGAGCCGTGCGCACCGCGTTGCGTCATCGCCCGCATGGCGTCGTCGCCGTGTTCGGGCCTTACAACTTCCCGGGGCACTTGCCGAACGGCCACATCGTGCCGGCCCTGCTCGCCGGCAATTGCGTGATCTTCAAGCCCAGCGAGCTCACGCCGCGCGTGGCCGAGGAGACCGTGAAGCTCTGGGAGGAGGCCGGCATTCCGCCCGGCGTGCTGCAACTGTTGCAAGGCGAGCGCGCCACCGGCGAGGCGCTCGCGCAGCATCACGATCTCGACGGCCTGTTCTTCACGGGCAGCTCGCGCACGGGCCTGCTGCTGCAGCAGCAGTTCGCCGCGCATCCGGGCCGCATCCTCGCGCTCGAAATGGGCGGCAACAATCCGCTGATCGTCGGCGAACTCGGTCAATCTCCGGGCGATCTGAAGGCGACGGTCTACGACATTCTGCAATCGGCCTATCTGTCGTCGGGCCAGCGCTGCACCTGTGCGCGGCGCCTGTTCGTGCCCAAGGGCAAGAGCGGCGATGCGCTGATCGAAGCGCTGGTGACGGCGATCGGCAAGATTCGCATCGGCGCATGGGACGACGACCCGCAGCCGTTCATGGGCCCGCTGATCTCGGTGCGCGCGGCCGACCAGTTGCTCGCCGCGCAGACGCAGCTGATCGCGCAGGGCGCGCAGGCCATCGTGACGATGAAGCGCCTGCCGCTCGGTGCGGCCTTCGTCTCGCCGGCCCTGCTCGACGTGACCGCCATCGAGCATCTGCCCGACGAGGAATATTTCGGCCCGCTGCTGCAGCTGATCCGCTACGACAAGTTCGATCAGGCGATTAGGCTCGCCAACCGCACGCGCTACGGGTTGTCGTCCGCGCTGCTGTCGGATTCGGCCGCGCAGTGGGAGCAGTTTTCGCTCGAGATCAAGGCCGGCATCGTCAACTGGAACCGCCAGACCACGGGCGCCTCGAGCGCGGCCCCGTTCGGTGGCATCGGGCAATCGGGCAACCATCGGCCGAGCGCGTATTACGCGGCCGATTACTGCGCGTATCCGGTGGCGATGATGGCGGCGGATCGCAGCGAGTTGCCGAAGGAACTTGCGCCGGGGGTTGAGGTGGGGTGAAGGAACAGGCCGGCTGGGGCTGTTGGTTTTTCGGGCAGCCCCTCTCCCGGTCCTTCGGACCACCCTTGTATGTTTATCCCCCCAACGAGCCCGACCACCCTCTGGATCTGAA
>NZ_JBYSYG010000021.1:0-38077 GCF_058783045.1 Hydrocarboniphaga sp. FW305-C-57
GGCAAAGCTTTCGAACTCCAACCAGCCTCAGGCATCTTGACCTGAAACACAGTTGCTCTCCCGCAAGCGGGAGAGGGAACAACCGACAGCGCAGGCTTGCCGCGAAGCCCCGGCAGAAAGCTTTGCCTACCGCGCCTCCATCCAAGCCTTCCGAATCTGGCGCCCGCACAACACGCTGTCCCAGTACGCGCCCGGCCCCATCTTCTGCCGGGCCAGAATCCCGTACGTGGTCTTGTCCTTCGAAATCCACGGATAGAAGCCCATCGCGCCCGGGCTGCTGAACGCCCCGTCGCCGATGCCGGGCGTATCTTCGATCCAGTGATTGAGGCTGTAGTGCCAGGGTTCGCGGGCCGGCGATTCTGCGGCGCTCGCGCACTGCGTGCAGACCGGCTGGTAGCCGAGGAACTGCTTCAGGCGCAGCTGGCCCGAAATCACCTTGCGCAGGAACGTCGCGAACTGGCTCGGGGTCGATTCCATGCCGCCGGCCAGCAGGGGCGTGCGGTAGGTGAAGCCGATGTCCTTGCCGACGTAGCTCGTCACTTCGTCGGTGAGCTCGCGGGCGCTCAGGCGGCCCAGGCCGAGCTCGCCGGCGAGGCGCTGGTCATGGCCTCCGCCGTAAGCGAATTTACCGATCAGCCCGTTGTCGCGCTCGCCGTTGGAGCGCGAGCTCATGCAGGCGTCGACGCTGCGCGAGAGCGCGCAGAACAGAGGATTGAACTTGGCATAGCCCGAGCGCATTTCGAGCGAGGCGACCTGTTCGGGGGTCGGCTGGTTGTTGCGGCCGATCTTCTCGAGCACATAGGCGCCCCAGACGAATTTCGAGGCCGAGGCCACGCGCATGCTGGTGTCGGCCGTGTATTCGCCGCCGATCACGCCGCTGCCCTGCGGGCCGTTGACGTCGCCGATCTCCCAGTAGAAGTCGCCGAGCGAGCGGCACTGCGGATCATCGGCGGCGACCGCGGCCGCCGCCTGCTGGCGGGCCTGAGGGGTCGCCGCCTGCGCCGGGCAGATCGAGCCGGCGGCGAGCAGGGCGAGGAGTGGTAGCCATCGGGTCTGCGGTCGGACGTTCATGCATCTCCTTCGTGGGTACGGTCAGGCAAGTCGCCATCGCGGCGACACTCGACGATGACTCTCAATTAACACGGCGGTTCCGGAACTGTCTTGCATATTGCGTCCGCCCGTCGGCGAGCCGATGGCCGAACGCCCCGTCCTCCAGTGCCGACCGACCTCGGCGCGACGCATTCGCCGCGGCTTTTGCAGGCCGGTTCCCGGGGCACGATGGAGCTTTTCGACTGCCGGTTCACTTAATCGCTCGTTTAGCCGTTCAGTGACCGCCAAAACGGCATCGCTCTTGCCTGGGCAAGCTTCAGATCGGTCTTTCAAAGCGCGATACAAGCGCCCGATTTGACAAGGAAGTTGTTCTTTACGCAAGGAAAGCCGGGAGCGTATTGCCCAGATGAAGTTCGAACATCATGCTGCCAGCCTGAGCAGCTTTATCGAGGAAACCGTGCAATCGAATAGTGATCCGCGCTTCGTCAGCCGCCTCACCAAAAGCACGCTGGCCCTGGTCATGGCCGGCGGTCGGGGCTCCCGCCTCGGTCCGATGACCCAGTGGCGGGCCAAGCCTGCCGTGCCGATAGCGGGCAAATTCCGCATCATCGATTTCTCGCTCAGCAACTGCATCAACTCGGGCATCCGCCGCATCGGCGTACTCACGCAGTACAAGAGCCATTCGCTGATCCAGCACATCCAGAAAGCCTGGAACTTCCTCGGCGGCGAATTCGGTGAATTCGTCGAGCTGCTGCCCGCGCAGCAGCGCATCGACGAAAACAGCTGGTACATGGGCACCGCCGACGCGGTCTACCAGAACATCGACATCATCCGCGCGCACGAGCCCAGCCATGTGCTGATCCTGGCCGGCGACCACGTCTACAAGATGGACTACGGCCGCATGCTCGCGCACCACGTCGAGAAGGGCGCGCAGATTTCGGTCGGCTGCGTCGAAGTGCCGGTGGCCGAGGCGACCGGCTTCGGCGTCATGCAGGTGGACAGCGACAGCCGCGTGGTCAAGTTCGCCGAGAAGCCCAAGAACCCCGAAGGCATGCCGGGCCGCCCGGATACCGCGCTGGCGTCGATGGGCATCTACATCTTCGACGCCGCCTACCTGCTCGAGCTGCTCACGCGCGATGCCGGCGCCACCATGTCGAGCCACGATTTCGGCCACGACATCATTCCGCACGCGATCAAGAACGATAAGGTCTACGCCTACGCGCTGCGCGACGTGCATGAACCCGACAAGGCCGGTTACTGGCGCGACGTCGGCACCATCGACGCCTACTGGAAGGCCAACCTCGAGCTCGTCGACGTGGTACCCGAACTCAATCTCTACGACGAGGACTGGCCGATCTGGACGCACCAGAAGCAGACGCCGCCGGCCAAGTTCGTCTTCGACGACGACCAGATGCGCGGCTACGCGGTCAGCTCGATGGTCTCGGGCGGCGCGATCGTTTCGGGTGCCCAGGTCAAGAACTCGGTGCTGTTCACCAACGTCATCGTCGAGCGCGGCAGCCTGGTCGAGGAGGCCGTGGTGCTGCCCAAGGTCAAGATCGGCCCCAACTGCAGGATCCGCAAGGCCGTCATCGACGAAGGCTGCGTGATTCCGGAAGGCACCGTGATCGGCTATGACGCCGAGGCCGATCGCAAGGCGTACACGATGTCCTCGGGCGGCGTGGTGCTGGTGACACCCGAGATGCTCGGACAGCCGCACA
This sequence comes from Hydrocarboniphaga sp. FW305-C-57, assembly GCF_058783045.1. Taxonomy (NCBI): domain Bacteria; kingdom Pseudomonadati; phylum Pseudomonadota; class Gammaproteobacteria; order Nevskiales; family Nevskiaceae; genus Hydrocarboniphaga; species Hydrocarboniphaga sp. FW305-C-57. Next base: position 2,769 of record NZ_JBYSYG010000021.1, read on the forward strand.
TGGTGCGCTGAGCCGTCCGCGCTCGTCCGCATCGAAAAAGCCCGCCATCGGCGGGCTTTTCCGTTTCAGCGCGAAGCCTCCATCTTGAGCCGCAGGCGCTGCACGACCTCGGCCCAGGACAGCAGCTTGAAGTTCTGCGCCTCGGGCGCGTTGTCTCCGTCCTGGGCGATGAACACGCCTTGCGGGAAATCGGGGCCGAAATCGCCGAGGGCGAGTTCGATGCCGTCGGTTTCCGAAGTGCCGTCGATGCCCTTGCCGTTGTCCGTGATCCGGAAGCGACCGACCGGCGCGCCGTCTTCGAGCGCATAGACCACGTACGACGAATCGCCCTGGCTCGATGCGATCAGATAACCGCCGCGTTCACCGATCGGCGCGAGTGCCAGGCCTTCGACGTCGTCGACGAGCATGCGCTTGTCGACTTTCGCGAAAGGCTCGGCGCGCGTCGCACCGTTCGGGTTCGCATCGAAGCGCCAGATGCCGACGTCTTCCTCGCCGACGTAGAGCCTGCCCGTGCGATCGTCGACGACGCAGCCTTCGGACTGGCTCGCGAGCTGCAGTTCGCGCACCACGCTTGCGGTCGGCTGGGCGGTGGAGACGTCGACCTGCAATTGAATGATGCGACCGCTCTTTTCGACCACGAACGCGAACAGCGCGCGATCGTTCGCACGCCGGTACAGACAGAGTCCATAGGCCTCGCCATTGCCCGCCGGCAGATTCGCGAGCTCGGTGAGTTTCGCGGTCTGCGGAGACAGCGCGTAGAGCGCGAGCCTGGAATGCGTTTCGTCGGCGCGATCGCTCGCGGCGACGAGCACCGCGTCGACGCCGGCTATCTTCACGTCGCCGCGCAGATCGACGTTGTTGAGCCGCGAGGACGCCATGAAATCGCGCACCTGCCCATCGAGTCCGTAGACGTAGAGCCCGGCCTTCTTGTCGGTAGCGACGATCAGGCTCCTGGACGGATCGGCCGCATTGCGCCAGATCGCCGGATCGTCGGCCGCGTCGTCGTGAGTCTTGACCGCGACGGTCTCGCGCACGGCGCCGATGCTCACGGTGCCAGCGATGGGCTCGATCGGGCCGCCGCTCGCGCAGGCGCAAAGGCCCAGGCTCAGCAAGGCCGACGGCAGTGTGCGCAGTGCAAACGAGGCGTGCATGCTCACTGTCCTTCCGCGGCGAAGCTGAAGCGCAGGCCGGCCTTGGCTGTCCACGAATATTCCTCGAATTGCGAAAGGCGATCGCCGCCGGCCGCGGTGCCGCGATAGGCCGCGCGGAACGGCTCGTCGGACAGGTTGATGCCTTCGGCGAAAACCTGCAGCTGCGGCGTGATGCGATAGCGTGCGCTCAGATCGTACTGCAGGTGGCTCAGCACCCAGCGATCCTCGTCCGCGCTTGGAGAGACTTCGTCGAGATATTCGCTGCGATGCGTCGCGGCCAGGCGCAGGCTGAAGCCGTGCTTCTCGTAGCCGAGCGTGGCGTTGTAGACATTCTTCGAGGTGCCCGGCAGCGCGATTTTGCGCTGGCCGTCTTCGGTGTCGAACCGGCCTTCGGAGTCGACGTAGGTGTAGTTCGCGCCGACCAGCAGTCCATCGAACGGCGCAGGCAGGAAGTCGAGCGCCTGCTGGTAATTGAGCTCGACGCCGAACACCGTGGCTTTGTCGCCGTTGTCCGGCCGGCTCAGTTCATCGACGGGCGTGCCGTCGTAGACGGTATCGCTGGCGTAGGTGGTGACGATGAAATCGTCGATCTGCTTGTAGAACGGCCCGACCTGCAGCACCGCGTTGCGGCCGAAATACCATTCGGCGGACAGGTCGTAGTTCCAGGCCTTGTACGGATCGAGATCGGGATTGCCGAGTTCGGCTTCGTCATTCTCGGCGACGAGGAAGCGCGGCGCCAGATCGGCCAGGTTCGGACGCACGAGGCTGCGGTAGACGCCGGCGCGCAGCACCACCTCGTCGCTCGCGTCGAAACGAAGGTTCAGGCTCGGCAGCACGTCGGTGTAGCGGCGATCGCGCTTCTGCCCGGTCACCGTGACGTCGTCGTCTTCGGAGCGCTCGACGAGATTGCCGCGAATGTCGTCGCGCGTGTGCTCCACGCGCACGCCGCCGATGAGCTTCCACTGTCGCGCGTCGAAGCTGCCCATCACGTAGCCGGCGACGATGTCTTCGCCGACCTTGTAGTCGGACGAGTTCGAATCGAAGGCGCTGTCGGCCTCGTTCAGGACCAGATTGGCGCGATTGGCGTTGAAGTAGCTGCGCGTCGCCGAATGCGCGACCGTGGGATTGATGTCGGCGAGTGCGTAGTCGACGCTCGTTTCGAGCCCGGCCAGCGTCGGCTTGTCGCCGTCGACGACATCGTCGTAGGCCTGGAGCTGCAAATCGTAGGACTTGTCGCGGCTGCGCAGCTTGCCGCCGAACTTGAGCTGCGCGGTGGCTGCGTCGAGATTGAAGTCGCGCGCGATGTCGAAGCGCAGGCTGTGCTCGCGATCGACGCTCTTGCCATGGTTGAGCTCGAACTTGTCGAGCTCGTACTCGGCCGGATCGTTGAACAGCGCGGCGTCCGACACGCCGAAGCCCGGCTTGAGGCCGTCGAGCCCGCGCATCGTGATCGCCATTTCACCGGCGTCCTCGAAGCTGCGCGCGAAGTTCGAGTACAGCGCGTTCGGCTCCTTCTCTTCGGCGCGCGAGGTACTCGCCATATAGTCGAAGGTCCACGGACCGCGATAGGTCTTGCCGCCCGCGACGATCGAATAGACGTCCTGCGTCTCCTTGCGATCCTTCATCTCGCGCTCGGCCTTGATCTCGCCATCGTCGGACGAGAACGTGGCGCTGCCGTCGTCGCCGGCGCTCGGCGCTTCGTCGAAGCCGAGCACGAGTCGCGAGCGATATTCCTGGTCCTCGAACGAGGACACCAGGCTGCGCAGGTACAGATCGGTGCTCTGGCTCGCGCGATAGTCGAGCGACAGCGAGCCGCTGATGCGCTTGCGCGTGACATCGTAGTTGCGGAAGTCGAATTCATCGGCATAGGCAAGGCCGTCGTCATCGACGTCCCAGCCGCTGGCCTCGACGCCTTCGGAGCCGAAGCGGCGGTCGTAGTACGACAGGCCGCCGGCGACGCCGAGCCTGCCGCCGTAGACGTCGGAGAAATTCACCGAGGCCTTCGGCGACCATTGATCGGTCTGCTCGTTGTAGGAGCCTTCGACAGTGGCGCCGAAGAAGCGGCCCTTGCGATCGAAGGCGCTCGTCGTGTTGATCTCGACCGAGCCGCCGATGGTGTCGCCGTCCATGTCCGGCGTGAGCGTCTTCTTGACCTCGATCGATTCGATCTGGTCGGACGAGATCGTGTCGAGCGGCATCGAGCGGTTGTCCGACTCGGGCGAGGGCACGCGTGCACCGTTGACGGACACCGCGTTGAGATTCGGGTCGAGCCCGCGCAAGACGATGAAGCGGCCTTCGCCCTGATCGTTCTGCACCGACATGCCGGGCACGCGGCGCAGCGATTCGGCGACGTTCTGGTCCGGGAACTGGCCGATGCCGTCGCGTGTGAGCACGCTTTGCACGCCGTCGGCCGCGCGCTGGCGCGACAGTGCGCTGGCCTGGTTGGCGAACTGGCCGACGACGAGAATCTCGTCGATCGCCCCGATCTGGATATTGGCTTCGGTCGCTGCGTCGCCGCTGACGTCGATCGGCAGTTCGACCGGATCGGCGCCGACGTAATTCGCGCGCAGCACGAAATGGCCGTTCGGCACGTCGGCGAAGCGGAAGCGTCCATCGGGACCGGATTGCGTGCGGCGCCCGAGTTCGACGATTTCGATCTCGGCGCTGCGCAGCGATTTGATTCCGCTGGCGTCGCTCACGCGGCCGACGAGTTCACCGGCGCCCGCGCTTGCAGACAGCACGCACAACACCGCGCCCGACGCCAGGACCACACGGCGCGGGTGCTTGGTCGACACTTCCATTTTGCGTATCCCCATGATCGAGACGATCGAAGGGCGCGCAGGCTAGGGAGCGCCTGTGTCAGTTCAATGGAGTACGTGTTTCAGTTCGATGACGCGCAATGGCGACAAGGACTTGGAGGACACAATAAGGCATGCGAACCGACAGGAATGGTCGGCTCGCCCGACCATTCCTGTCAGCTGCCGCGACGACTCAGGCCGCCAGGCGGCGCGCGTCGGCCAGGCCCGGCAGCGACATGATTTCGTACGGTAGCGCGGGCTCGGATTCGGCCGGCGCCGGCAGGCTGCGGATGCAGTGCTCGCCGACGCTACCGAGGTAGCAGAAATAATCGTCCTCGACGAGCAGGGTCACGAAGGCCCTGGCGCTCTCGAAGCGGTCGATCGCCTGGTACAGCGCCGCCTCGGGCAGGCCTTGCTGACGCCACTCGCACTCGAGATCCGACAAGCGCAAGCGGCTGCCGGCGCGTACCACCGCATGACGCTGAAAGATTCTCAGGATCGTCAGTTCGGACACAATCTGGTGATACAGCATCGGCGCCCTCCGGTGGGTGTTCACGCCTGCTTTCCGAGCAACAGGGGTGCCGTTTTTTGCGCCTGCCGGATCGCAGCGGCTGCGTGCGGACGAACGGCGCGGCGTTCGGGACGAGCGGTGTAAAGCCGGTTTCCCGTGCAGGCCGTGTCGTATTCCGGCAGCTCGAACTCAGACCTTGAGCCGGTATCCGGTCCTGAAGATCCAGGCCAGCAGGACCAGGCACAGCAGCATGAAAGCCGCGGTCATGCCCAGGCTCACTCCGATGCTCACGTCGGCAACGCCGTAGAAGCTCCAGCGGAATCCGTTGACGAGATAGACCACCGGGTTTAGCAGTGCCACCTTCTGCCAGAACGGCGGCAGCATGCTGATCGAGTAGAAGCTGCCGCCGAGGAAGGTCAGCGGCGTGACGATCAGCATCGGCACGATCTGCAGCTTCTCGAAGCCATCGGCCCAGACGCCGATGATGAAGCCGAACAGGCAGAAGGTCACCGAGATCAGCATCAGGAACAGCAGCATCCAGACCGGATGCTCGATGTGGTAGTCGACGAACAGGCGCGCGGTGGCCAGGATGATGAGCCCGAGCATCATCGACTTGGTGGCGGCCGCGCCGACGTAGCCGAGCAGCGTCTCTATCATCGAGATCGGCGCCGACAGCACCTCGTAGATCGTGCCCGTGAACTTGGGCATGTAGATGCCGAAGCTCGCGTTGGAAATGCTCTCGGTCAGCACCGACAGCATGATCAGGCCCGGCACGATGAAGGCACCGTAGCTGACGCCGTCGATGTTGGCCATGCGCGAGCCGATCGCCGAGCCGAACACGATGAAGTACAGCGAGGTCGAGATCACCGGCGTGGCCAGGCTCTGGCCGAGCGTGCGGAACCAGCGCGACAGTTCGAAGCGGTAGATCGCGCGGATGGCGTAGGTGTTGATCGTCATGACGAAGCCTTCTCCGCTGCACGCTGCGACACCAGGCTCACGAAGATGTCTTCGAGCGAGCTTTCGTCGGTCTTGAGGTCCTTGAAGTCGATGCCGCGCTCGCCGAGCTTGCGCATGAGCCTGGCGATGCCGCTGTCGTCCGCGGCGGCGTCGAAGTTGTAGATGAGCTTGCTGCCGTCGGCCGAAAGCTCCAGCGCCCAGTCCTCGAGCTCGGGCGGAATGCTCGCGAGCGGGCTTTGCAGCTTGAGCGTGAGCTGCTTCTTGCCGAGCTTCTGCATCAGGGTCTGCGTTGCTTCGACGAGCACGATCTGCCCGTGGTTGATCACGCCGATGCGGTCGGCCATCTGCTCGGCTTCCTCGATGTAGTGTGTGGTCAGGATGATGGTGACGCCGCGCTCGCGCAGGCCGCGCACGAGCTGCCACATGTCGCGGCGCAGTTCCACGTCGACACCGGCCGTGGGCTCGTCGAGGAACAGGATGTCCGGCTCGTGCGACAGCGCCTTGGCGATCATCACGCGCCGCTTCATGCCGCCCGAGAGCTGCATGATCTTGCTGCCGCGCTTGTCCCACAGCGACAGATCGCGCAGCACCTGCTCGATCAGCTTGTCGTTGCGCGGCTTGCCGAACAGACCGCGGCTGAAGCGCACGGTGTCCCAGACGGTTTCGAAGGCATCGGTCGACAGCTCCTGCGGCACCAGGCCGATCAGGCTGCGCGCGGCGCGGAAGTCGCGCACCACGTCGTGGCCGCCGGCGAGCACGCTGCCGGTGCTCGGCCGCGCGACGCCGCAGACGATGCTGATCAGCGTGGTCTTGCCGGCCCCGTTGGGGCCGAGCAGGGCGAAGATTTCGCCGCGCCGGATCGACAGGTCCACGCCCTTGAGCGCCTGGAAGCCCGAGGCGTAAGTCTTGGTCAGCCCCGAAATCGAAATGATGGTCTCGGCGACGCCGGTATTGCCGGTGGTCATGCGGCTCCTTTTGTTATTGCGCGGGCCGGGCTATCGCTCCGCTCGCTGGTCGGAGCTCTATGGAGACGATGCGGGCGGTTTAAAGGCCCGATCATACCCAGGCCCGCCATGCCGGTCGCTGCCGACGAGGCGGCACCCGGCATGGAGGCCGAACGTCATAGGCCCTGCGGCGGATGGCGCCGGCCCGGCGGCGGGGCCCACACTTTTCGCTGCACAACAGCGGAGTGCGGCGATGAAAGTTCGCGTGCCCATCGGGTCATTGGTTTTTCTGCGCCGGCTCGGCATCGGCGCGGCCGCCGCCGTGCTCTCGGCCTGCGCATCCGCACCGCAGGCGCCGGCCGACGAGGACTGCAACTGCGGCTCGTCGGCGCCGGCTTCGGCCAAGGCAGCGGCATCCGCATCTGCCTCCGCGCCAGCGGCGCCCGGCAAGGCGCTTGCGGGAGCGGCCCCGGTGGCGGACGCCGGCGCGGCGGATCAGCCCAAGCCGTTCGAAACGCGCTACGCGCGCTTCGAACCCGTGGCCTTCGCCGACGTGCCGGGCTGGAAGGACGACCCGCTGCACGAAGGTCTCGCCGCCTTCCGCCAGTCCTGCACCGCGCTGCGCAAGAAGCCGGTCTGGGGCGAGCTCTGCGATCGCAGCGATGCCGTCGATGCGGCGCAGCCGCTGGCCTGGCGCACGTTCTTCGAAAACAACTTCCGAGCCTGGTCGGTGCAGCAGCTCGATCGCACGCCGGACGGGCTCATCACCGGCTACTACGAGCCGCAACTCAACGGCAGCCGCAACCCGAGCCCGCGATTCGCGTATCCGGTTTACGGCACGCCGTCGGACCTCATGTTCGTCGAGGCCAGGTCGCTCACGGGCGCCGATCGCCAGTGGTTTCGCAACGACGATCGCCTGCTGATTCCGGCGGTGCCGGGCGCCAAGGGCGCGCGCGAGTATCTCGTGCAGCTCGGCGACACCGAGCCCGGCATTCGCGACAAGAAGTTCCGCGTGCGCATCGACGAAAGCGCGACGCCCGCGATCGTGCCGTACTGGTCGCGACAGGAGATCGAAAAGCGCGAACTGCGCGCGCCGGTATTCGCCTGGGTCGACGATCCGTATGCGCTGTACTCGCTGCAGGTGCAGGGCTCGGGCAAGATCAAGCTCACGAGCGGCGAGATCGTGCGCGTGGCCTATGGCGAGCAGAACGGTTATCCGTTCCTGCCGCGAGGAAAGCCCGAAGACGCGGTGCTCGTCGCGAGCGCGGCGAAGACGCGCGGATTGCAGATCGCGTCGTCGTCTTCATCTTCGCCGGCCGCCGTGACGGTGCCGGGCACGCCGCAGAACGCGGAAGTTGCCGACATCATCGCCAAGCTCAAGGGCAAGTCCGCGCCGTCCGCGCGGCCGGTGGCGAGCAGCACCGCGCCGACGGTTTCGGCTCCGCGGCCTGCGAAGCCCGCTGCCGCTGCGGGCTCCCCGAACAACGTGGGCGTTTCGCCCGAAGTGGCGGCGATGATCGCGGCGCTCAAGAAACCGGGATCGGCGCCCGCTGCGGTTCCTGCGGCCTCATCCGCGGCTGCGACGAATGCAGTGGCTGCCGTGACGCCGGATACCGATCCGGCGAGCCTGCCGTCGGCTGCGCCGAGGCTCAGCCAGGCTACCGATATTCCCGATCCGAGCTATGTGTTCTTCCGGCGCATTCCGGATGGCCCGCAAGGTCCGCTCGGCGCGCTCGGTGTCTCGCTCACGGCGGGCCGATCGATCGCCGTCGATCCGCGCACGACGCCGCTCGGCTATCCGGTGTTCCTGTCGACGGTGGCGGACGATGGTTCGCAGAAACAGGGACGGCTGATGTTCGCGCAGGACACCGGCGGTGCGATTCGCGGACCGGTGCGCGCGGATTTCTTCTGGGGCTTCGGGCCGCGGGCGGGATCGCAGGCGGCGGCGATGAAGGATGCGGGCCGGATGTGGTTGCTGTTGCCGAAGGATTTGCAGATCGCGGCGGCGGATCCGGTGCGCACGCGCGGTGTGGGGGGAGCGGTGAAGGCGGCGGAGTGTGTGGTGGCGGATGCGGATAATTGTGTTGAGGAGTAGCTGGGCTTCGTGGTGATCCTGCTCGGCCCTGAGAGTTTTGGCCTCCCGGCCAGGGCTTACTTCTTTTGCTCGTGCAAAAGAAGTAAGCAAGAAAAGCACGCCCCGTAGTTCGCGCCCGTTCGTCGGTTCCCGACAAACGGGTCCCCGGCTGAAGCGGCGTGCTCGGGGTCGCTTCGACGCGATGCAACGTTCTGGTCGCGACGAAGCTCAGCCGGACGTCCTGTCCGGCTGCCCCACTGCGCGCGCCGCTCCAGCCGGCGCTGCCAGGGGTTGAACATCTACTGCTACTGGCTCGCTTCGCCTCGCCGCAGATTTTCCAGGGCTGAGCTGCCTCGCCTGTCCTCTCTCCCGCTTGCGGGAGAGAGTCCCGCCGGAGGCGGGGAGAGAGGGTTCATTTGAAAAGTGAACGCACTTTCCAGCCAGTCCCTCTCCCGGTCCTTCGGATCACCCTCTCCCGCAAGCGGGAGAGGGGACAACCGACGACAGCCGCAGTTTTGCCGTTGCCTTGCTTTTGATTTGTCGATCCCTGTGACGCACGAGTCGCGCAGGCTCTCAGCGAAGCCAAAACAACGCACCACAAGTCATAGACCATCCGTCGGATAGTGACCGACTCCCGGTCTTCCTAGACTCGTCGCACCCCAGAGCGCCGACGACATGCTCGAAGACCTGCTTCCACACTACGAAAACGAGCTCACGATCCTTCGCAAACTGTCGAAGGATTTCGCGCGCCGTTATCCGAAGATCGCGGGCCGCTTGATGCTCGAAGGCGAGGTTTGCGAAGACCCGCATGTCGAGCGGCTGATCGAATCGTTCGCGTTTCTGGCCGCGCGCATCCATCGCAAGCTCGACGACGAGTTTCCCGAAGTCACCGAAGCGCTGCTGTCCGTGCTGTATCCGCATTTCCTGCGGCCAGTGCCTTCGATGTCGATCGCGCAGTTGTCCGCCGCGCCGGGCGCGGGTGTCGGCAGCCGTCAGCAGGTGCCGCGCGGAACGCAACTGCTGTCGCGGCCGGTCAACGGCATGCCGGTGAAGTACCGCACCGCCTACGACGTCGACGTCTGGCCCGTGAGCGTCGTCGAGGCGCGTTGCGAGGCGCTCGAACGCTCGGCTTTTTCCGCGCGTTCGACCTCAGCCGTCGCAATGCTGCGCATTCGCGTGCAGGCCGATCCGCAGGCGCAGCTCGCGCAACTCGGCATCGACAAGCTGCGCTTCTACATCGATGGCGAAAGCCCGGTCGTGCATGCGCTCTACGAGCTGCTGCTGAACTCGGTGGAGCGCATCACGCTCGCCGCACCCGACAACGCCAGGATCGCGCCGCTCGAATTGCCGGCCAGCTGCATCGCGAGCGTCGGCTTTTCGGCCGACGAAGCCCTGCTCGACTACGATCCGCGCTCCTTCGTCGGTTATCAGCTGATTCAGGAATACTTCGTCCTGCCCGAGAAATTCCTGTTCTTCGAAGTCTCGGGCCTGGATTTCTCGCGATTCAAGAACGCAGTCGATCTGATCTTCACGATCAAGCCCTTCGGCCGTCCCGAGCGCCTCGCGCGGCTCGAACAAAGCGTGAGTGCGGAAACCTTCCGGCTGCATTGCACGCCGATCGTCAACCTGTTCAAGCAGCAGGCCGAACCGATCCAGATCACGCAGGAGCGCCACGAGTATCCGGTGATTCCGGACGTGCGCCGGCCGCTCGGGCTCGAGGTGTATTCGATCGATTCGGTGCGCAAGTTCTCGCGCAGTCGCGAGCGCGAGGCGATCGTCGAATTCCAGCCGTTCTACTCGGTCAAGCACGGCGTCGAAGGCGAGGACGCGGCGAATCATTACTGGCTGTCGCGGCGCGGTCCTTCGGCATTGCCGAACGACGAAGGCACGCAGGTGTCGATCGCGCTCGTCGATCGCTCGATGTCGCCCGCGACGCCGGCGGTGGAAACGCTGTCGCTGTCGTTGACCTGCACCAATCGCGATCTGCCGTCCTCGCTGCCGTTCGGCGGCAACGACAGCGCGCTGCAGATCGAGGAAGGCGGTGCGATTTCGATCGCGCGCCTGCTCAAGAAGCCGACCGCCACCTGGCGCGCGCCGATGCGGCTCGCGAACCAGTGGCGGCTCATTTCGCATCTCGCGCTGAATCACCTGTCGATCGTCGACGGCGGCCGCGAGGCCTTGCTCGAAATCCTTAGCCTCTACAACTACGCGGACTCCGCGAGCCTGCGCAAGCAGATCGCCGGCATCGTCGAAGTGCACAGCCAGCCTTCGGTCACGCGCATCGGCCGCGCCCCGCGACAGGCCTTCGTGCGCGGTACCGACATCGAAATCCACTTCGACGAAGACCAGTACGTCGGCTCGGGCATCTACCTGCTCGCGCGCCTGCTCGATCAGTTCTTCGGTCTCTACTGCACGGGCAATTCGTACACGCGCCTCGCGGTGTGCTCGCGTCAGCGCGAAGAGCCGATCACCCAGTTCCCGCCACGCGCGGGCGCTCTGCATTTGATCTGATGCGATGAACCATTCCGCTGCCGCGATTTGCGTGTCCTCTCTGCCGCTTGCGGGAGAGAGTCCCTGCGTAGCAGGGGAGAGAGGGTTCGTTCGATCAGGTTCGCACTCTTTCCGGGCAGCCCCTCTCCCGGTCCTGACGGACCACCCTCTCCCGCACGCGGGAGAGAGGACTGCAAGGGGACTTTGAAATGAACCCCGACCAGCTTCAATCCCCGCTGCAGCGCCTGCAGGCCGAGCCGCAGCGTTTCGGCTTCTTCCAGGCCGTGCGCCTGCTGTATCGCGCCCGGAATTTCGGTTCGCGATCCGCCTCGACCGAGGCCGGCCCTTTGCGCTTTTCGGCGCCGGCCTCGCTCGCATTTCCCGCGAGTGAAATTCATGATCTGGAGGCTCCATCTGCCGAAGAAGACGCCACGACCCTGCAGGTCAACTTCTTCGGTCTGACCGGCCCGAGCGGTGTATTGCCGCGCGCGTATACCGAATGGCTCATCGAGCGTCGCCAGCGCAACGACGCGGTGATGCGCGATTTCCTCGACATCTTCAACACGCGGCTGCTGAGCCTGTTCTGGCGCGCCTGGGCCAAGTACCGGGCCGACATCGGACTGGAGTTCGGGCACGGCAACGGCATCCTGCGCTACGTGTTCCATCTCGTCGGCATGGGCACGACCAGCCTCAATCCGACCACGCCGAAGCGTATGCAGAATGCGGCGCTCGAAGCGTTGCCGACGCAGGCGCTCGGCTATTACTCGGGCCTCATCTCGCAGCGTCCGCACGGCATGGGCTCGGTTTCGCAGGTGCTCGGCGATTTCATCGGTGCGCGTGTCGAAGTCGACGGCTGCTTCGGAACCTGGCAGGCGATTCCGCAGGCCGATCGCGCGCGTCTGGGCCAGGCGTCGTCCGCACTCGGCACGGCCTGCGCGCTCGGCCATCGCTACTGGGATCGCCAGACCACGCTGCGACTGCGCGTCGGTCCACTCAGCGCGAGGGCCTACGACGAACTGCTGCCCGGCGGCAGCAAGCTCGCGCGCGCCACCGAACTCGCGCGCTTCATGAGCGGCATCGCGGTCGATCTGCATTTCAAGCTGCGGCTCGCCGATGCGCAATGGCAGCCGCTGATGCTCGGCTCGAACCCGCAGCGCCGCGCGCGGCTCGGCTGGAACACCTGGCTCGCGGGCGATCGGCGTGGCAAGCCGGCCGACGACTGCGAATTCCATTTCTCCGTGCTCGATTCGGTGCACGGCAGTGCAAGCAACTTTCCAGCGACCGCAACGAGGACCGCATCATGACCGTCAACATCCGCTCGCTCGTCGGCCGGCTCAACACCGCGACGCGCACCGCCATGGAAGGCGCCGCCGGGCTCTGCCTCTCTCGCGGGCATTACGACGTCGAGATCGAGCATCTGCTGCTCAAGCTCGTCGAGACCGAGAACTCCGACCTGCGCCGCATCCTGCGCCAGTTCGACGTCGAGCCTTCCGCGTTCGAACGCGAGCTCGGCAAGGCGCTCGACGGCTTCAAGTCCGGCAATACACGCACGCCGGCGCTGTCTCCGCAGATTCCACAGCTGTTCGAACGTGCCTGGATCTACGCGAGCGTGGAGTTCGGCGAATCGCGCGTGCGCAGCGGGCATCTGCTCGTGGCCCTGCTGGCCGACGACGAACTGCGCCGGCTCGTGAGCGGTTTCAAGTCGCTGGCGGCCGTCAACGTCGAAACCCTGCGCAAGAATTTCCACGCCATCGTCGAGGCCAGCAGCGAATCGCGCGATGCGCGGCCGATGTCGGATGCGGCCTCTGCCCCGATCGCAAGCGGAGGCGATGCGGCCTCGCCCGGCAAGCCGAGCGCGACGCCGAACCTCGACCAGTACTGCAGCAATCTCACGCAGCGCGCGCGTGAGGGCAAGCTCGATCCGGTGCTCGGTCGCGATAGCGAAATCCGCCTGATGGTCGACGTGCTCACTCGTCGCCGGCAGAACAATCCGATCCTCACGGGTGAAGCCGGCGTCGGCAAGACCGCCGTCGTCGAAGGCCTGGCGGCGCGCATCGTCGCCGACGACGTGCCGCCCGTGCTCAAGGGCGTCGAACTGCTGTCACTCGACCTCGGCCTGCTGCAGGCCGGCGCGAGCGTGAAGGGCGAGTTCGAGAATCGCCTGCGTGGCGTGATCGACGAAGTGAAGAAGAGCGTCAAGCCCATCATCATGTTCATCGACGAGGCGCACACGCTGATCGGTGCGGGCGGCGCGGCCGGGCAGAACGATGCGGCCAACCTGCTCAAGCCGGCGCTCGCGCGCGGCGAAATGCGCACGATCGCGGCTACGACGTGGAGCGAATACAAGAAGTATTTCGAGAAAGACCCGGCGCTCACGCGGCGCTTCCAGGTCGTCAAGGTCGAAGAGCCCGACGATGCGCGCGCGATCGTCATGCTGCGCGGCGTCGTCAAGGCGATGGCCCAGCATCACAAGGTGCGCATCCTCGACGAGGCCGTGGTCGATGCGGTGAAGCTGTCATCGCGCTACATCACGGGCCGCCAGCTGCCCGACAAGGCCGTCAGCGTGCTCGATACCGCCTGCGCCAAGATCGCGATCGGCCAGAACGCCACGCCGGCCGAACTCGAAGACTCGCGTCGCCGTCGCGATGCGCTCGCGGCAGAGCTCGAATCGCTCGCGCGTGAAGCCGGTGCGGGTGCCGATCATGCCAAGCGTCTCGGCGAAATCGACGCGGAAAGCGCGCAGGTGAACGAGCGCATCGCCACGCTCGAAGCGCGCTGGAATCAGGAGAAGGAACTCGTCACCGCCGCGATCCAGCAGCTCGATGCGCTCGATGCCTTGGCTGCCGATGCGCCGGAACGCAAGGCCGCGGCCGAGGCGCTCAACGCGACGCGTGCCCGGATCAAGCAGCTGCAAGGACAGGAGCCGATGGTGCAGGCGCTCGTCGATGGCGCGACGGTAGCGCAGGTGATTTCGGGCTGGACCGGCATTCCGCTCGGCAAGATGGTGTCGGACGAGATTGCCGTGGTGCTCAAGCTGCGCGAGCAGCTCGAATCGCGCGTGATCGGCCAGAGTCATGCGCTCGACGCGATCGCCCAGCGCGTGCGCACCTCGCGCGCGAATCTCGAAGATCCGAACAAGCCCAAAGGTGTGTTCCTGCTGGTCGGAACCAGTGGCGTCGGCAAGACCGAAACCGCGATCGCACTCGCCGATACGCTCTACGGCGGCGAGCGCTCGATGATCACGATCAACATGAGCGAGTATCAGGAGGCGCACACGGTATCGAGCCTCAAGGGTTCGCCGCCGGGCTACGTCGGCTATGGCGAAGGCGGCGTGCTGACCGAGGCCGTGCGTCGCAAGCCGTATTCGGTGGTGCTGCTCGATGAGATCGAGAAGGCGCATCCGGACGTGCTCGAGCTGTTCTTCCAGGTGTTCGACAAGGGCGTCATGGAAGACGGCGAAGGCCGCGAGATCGATTTCAAGAACTGCCTGATCATCCTGACCTCCAACGTCGGCACCGATCGCATCATGCAGCTTTGCCTGCAGACACCGCCCGACGAACCGCCGGCCGCGGAGACGCTGCTCGAACTGATCCGCCCCGAACTCAACGAGGCGTTCAAACCGGCCTTCCTCGGCCGCTGCTCGGTGATTCCGTACTACCCGCTGCGTGACGACAACCTCAAGAAGATCGTGCGGCTCAAGCTCGGCAAGATCGCCAAGCGCATCGCCGCGAACCATCACGCCGCCTTCACCTACGACGACGCGCTCGTCGACGCGGTGGCCGCACGCTGCACCGAGGTCGATTCGGGCGCGCGCAACATCGACAACATCCTGGCCGGGACGATGCTGCCCGAGATCGCGGAGCAGGTGCTGATCCGGATGGCGGAGCAGCAGGGGATCGAGAGCATCAGGGCGAGTGTCGGGGCTGGGGGCGGGTTTGAGTATGTGGTGAGTTGAGCTGATGTTTTCCCAGCATAGCCCGCTTGCTGTTCCTCTCTCCCGCTTGCGGGAGAGAGTCCCGCGAAGCGGGGAGAGAGGGCCCGTCCGAGTACAGGCGCGCTGTTTTCGGGCCGCCCCTCTCCCGGTCCTGCGGACCACCCTCTCCCGCAAGCGGCAGAGGGGACAAGCGGACGCTTGCGAGACACCCTGATGCCCTACACCCAAGACCAACGCCTGTTCGAATTCACCACGCCGCTCGCGGACGACGATCTCGTCATCCGCGAATTCCGCGGTGTGGAGCGCGTGTCGGGCGTGTTCAAGTTCGAGCTCGGCCTGGTGTCGCACGACGATGCGATCGAGGCCGACAAGCTCATCAGCCAGCGCGTGACCCTGCGCATCGAAACCGCGGACGGCGATCGGCACTGGACCGGCTTCATCTCGCGCTTCGAGCGGCTCGGCGAGATGAAGGTCGAGGGCGAGGATGACATCTACACCGAGTACGCCTGCGAGATCGTGCCGCTGCTGGCCTTCCTCGCACGCGACGAAGGCTCGCGCATCTTCCAGAACAAGACGGTTCGCGACATCGTCGAGGAGCTGCTGCAGCTGTTCCAGATCAGCGACTACGAATTCCACCTGTCGGGAAGCTACGAGCCGATCGAGTACTGCGTGCAGTACCACGAGACCACGCTCGATTTCGTCGAGCGCATCCTCGAACGCGCGGGCATCTATTACTTCTTCCAGCACGAGGCCGAACGCGAGCTGCTGGTCTTCACCGACAACCGCGACAACATTCCGGAGCTCGAACAGGATCGCATCGAATTCCACGAGGAAGGCCTCGCCGAAGCCGACGTGATCAGCCGCATCAAGCGGCGCCAGGCCTTGCGCTCGGGTCGCGTGATCATGCGCGACTACAATTTCGAGAAGCCGCGCAGCCCGGTCGAAGTGTCGGTCGATACGCTGATCCGCAGCGGAGATAACGCGAACTACGAGCGCTATCTGTATCCGGGCGGCTTTTCCGACAACGAGCAGGGCGAGGAAGTGGCACGCCTGCTCATGGAGAGCGAGGAAGCCGAGCACGAGATTCTCGACGGCGAAGGCAATGTGCGCCTGCTCACGCCGGGCTACTCTTTCGAGCTCGAAGGCCACCCGGACGATGCGCTCAACGAAGCCATGCTCGTGCTCGAAGTGCAACACGAAGGACGCAACAACCTCGGTCGGGGCGGCGGCGAATCGTTCTATCGCAACCGCTTCTCGGTGATGCCGAGCCGCGTGCAGTATCGACCGGTGCCCAAGCGCAGGCGCGCGCGTGTCGAAGGTCCGCACACGGCCATCGTCGTCGGCCCACCGAACGAGGAAATCTTCACCGACAAGTACGGCCGCGTGAAGGTGAAGTTCCATTGGGATCGTGCGGCCGGTGCGGACGACAAGAGCTCGTGCTGGCTGCGCGTCGCGCAGATGTGGGCCGGTCGCCAGTACGGTGCGTTCTTCCTGCCGCGCGTCGGCATGGAAGTGATCGTGCAGTTCCTCGAGGGCGATCCCGACCGTCCGCTCGTCACGGGCTGTCTCTACAACGGCGACAACCCGCCGCCGTACGAACTGCCCGCCGAGGCCACCAAGTCGACGATCAAGACGAATTCGAGCAAGGGCGGCGGTGGTTTCAACGAGCTGCGCTTCGAGGACAAGAAGGGCGAGGAGCAGCTGTTCATCAACGCGCAGAAGGACATGGACCTGCGCGTCGGCAACGACCGCCGCGACTGGACCGAGAAGAATCACAACCTCGTCGTCAAGGGCGAGCGCGCCGACGAAACCGGCGGCAATCACAATGCCTTCGTGAAGGGCAATCACGTCGCCGAATCCGGCGGCGATCATCACCTGACCGTCGGCGGCCTGCAGGCGATCAAGATCGCCGGATCGCAGTCGCTCAAGGTCGGTGGCGACATCGCCGAATCCTGCGTCAACCACAGCGAGGCCGCGTCCGGCAACTGGTACGTCAACGCGGGCGCCAACGTGGTCATCGAAGCCGGCGCCGGCATCACGCTCAAGGTCGGCGGCAGCTTCATCAACATCCAGGCCGGCGGCGTCTACGTGAGCGGTCCGATGGTGTACATCAACAGTGGCGGCGGACCAGGCTCCGGCAGCGCGGGATCGCTGGTCTCGCCGAACGCGGCGGCCGCGGCTGCGGCCGCGCTCACGGCCAAGCCCGGCGCGGAGATGGCGATGTCGCCGCTCGAAGCCGAGCGTGGCAAGGCCCCGCCCAACGATGCGAACGCACACGATCCGAATTCCGACGAGAACAAGGACAAGACGCACAGCATCGAGGTGCTGCTCGTCGACGAGGCCGGCAAGCCGGTGCCCGGTGCGGCGGTGAAGATCACGCTGCCCGATGGCGAGACCGTGGCCTCGGGCAGCACCAACGAGAAAGGCCTCTACAAGGTCAGCAACATCGACCCGGGCAACTGCGAAATCCGTTTCCCCGATTACGACGATGCGGCCTGGGAGGAAGCCTGATGGGCGACGAAGGCAAGACCTATACGGTCGGTCGCGGCGACAGCATCACGAGTATCGCCAAGGACCATGGCTATCTGTGGAGCACGATCTGGGATCACGGCAACAACGCCGAGCTCAAGCGCAAGCGTGCGAACCCGAACCAGCTCGTCGAAGGCGACGAGCTGTTCCTGCCACCCAAGGGCAACAAGGGCGTCAGCAAGCCCGTCGATGCGACGCACAAGTTCAAGATCAAGGGCGAGCCCGCGCGGCTCAAGCTCAAGCTCGAAAGCCTCGGCGAGGCGCGCAAGAACGAGGACTACACGCTCGCCTTCGGCGACATCGTCGTTCACGGCAAGACCGATGATCTCGGGCGCATCGACGAGATCATCCAGGGTGATGTCAAGGTCGCCAAGCTCATGCTCAACAATGCGACCGAGACCTACAACATCGATGTCGGCGGGCTCGATCCGATTTCCGAAATCACCGGCGTGCAGCATCGCCTGAGCAATCTCGGATACGAATGCAAGGGTGATCGTGGCGAAGTCGGCGAGGCGACGCGCAAGGCGCTGCTCGCGTTCCAGCGCAAGGAAGGGCTCGATGAAAGCGGTGAGATCGACGATGCGACGCGCGCGAGGCTCGATGAACGTCATGGCTGAGACGAGCGCATCACGGCGGGAGAGCGGCGATGCTCGGTGAAGCCGGCAACGCGGTGAAAGGCGTCACCGACACGGTGACGGGAGGGCCGCTCGGCAAGGCGATCGATGCGATCACCGGCGGCCTCACGGGCAGCTCCGGGCCGCCGGCGCCCGAAGGCACCGCGCGCTTCATGGAAGGCGGCGCGATCGACCAGGATGCGCAGGCCAGCGACGTGCAAGCCTCGCCGGGCGAAACGCAGAACACCATCGGTAGCCCCGGCACGATCCAGTTCCTGCACCTGGCTTACGAGCACAAGGATGCGGCGACCAAGTTCGCCGGCGGCGCGACGAGCCGTGGCGTGGCGATGCGCGATGCGCTCGTGCGCGAAGCGGTGCTGCTGTATTCGTTCGCGCAGGGCGGCAAGAAGGTGCTGCAGAAGAACAAGGACAGCAAGAGCTCGGCCGGCGCGATGCTCGCGACCGCGGGCTCCCTGCTCGGCGGCGCCAAGCAGGCCCCGCCCGGGCCGGAAGCCTTCGATTCGGTGCTCGACCTTATCCGCAAGGCGGCCGACCCGATCAACCAGGCGAGCTTCGATTACGAAGCGATCCACAAGGCCGGACTGGAGCTGGCCAAGGCGGCCGATTCGCACAACGAACTGTGCAAGAACGCGACTTCGCCAGAAGGCGCCGGAGGCGGCGGCCTGCCGTCGATTCCGGGACTCGATTCGGTGCTCGGCGGGGCCGGCGTGCCGAAGATCGTCGGCCTGATTCCGAAGTGGCTGTTCAAGCTGCAGGACGTCTATCTGGCCATGTATCGCGAGTCGCGCATCGCCTACGAATGGCCGCTCATGAAGCTCAGTCACGACTATTCGCTCGAGGCGATACGCGGCAACTGGCTGCCGAGCTACGACGTCTGGCGCAAGCGCAACAAAGAGGCCACCGAAGCCGCGCAGAACGTGGACGATCCGAGCGTCGCCGAAAGGCTGCTGCAAAGCGGCAAGGACGCGCTCGACCAGGACGTCGTCACGCTCGGCTCGACGGGCTATGGCGCAACCGATACCGGACCCGGCAAGGACGCGCACAAGGCGCTCGGCGACGCGCAGAACGCGATCAAGGACATTCGCACGAGCGGCGAAGACAAGGCGCAGATGCTCGCGGGCCTCATGAGCACTGCCGAAGACGTGCAGGCCAAGATGCCACCCGAAGCGGTGGCGGCACTCGCCAAGGCGTTCGCGCTGTTCGGTGGCGATGTAGCGAAGGGCGTTAAGCCACTCGGCGACATGATGTCCGATGCGATCGGCAAGTCCCTGTTCGATGGCGCATTGCCGGGCTTCATGAAGGTCTACGTCGGCAAGCTCGGCGAGGCCACGATCGCGGTGCTCGACAAGGTGTATCGCTACACGCACGCCTACGGCACGCCGGACCCTTCGCTCGTGCTCGCGGCGACGCATGATGCGCTCGCGAGCCGCATCGTCGGCCTGATCTTCAGCCTGATTCTCGGCCGCGATCCGCAGGCGGTCGACGCGAGCGACAAGCAGAAGTCCGCGAAATCGGCCGTCACCGACGCCAGCAAGCTCGACTTCGGCTCCGCGTTCGACAACGCCAAGAGCGTGGTCCCGAGCATGGACCAAGCGGCCGACAAGGCGGCCGATCTGGTCACGCAGTTCCTCAAGAGCCAGGGACATCATCTCGACGGCATCATCTTCTTCGTCGCCAAGGATCTCTGCGACGAGCTCATCGCGGCCTGGATGGATGCGAACGCGCGCAACGCCGCGACGATGGAAACCTATCTCGGCCGCTTGCCGATGCTTGCCGCGACGGTGATGCGCAACCTGCTGTTCCCGGTGTTCAACCTCGTCATGGAAGCCTTCGGCATGGGCGACAAGTTCGCCGGCATGGCCTGGAATCCGGTCAAGGACGGCATCGGTCGTGTCACCGCGGTCGCAGAGACCGTGCAGCAGACCAAGAACGACGTGCGCGACACCGGCAACGAAATGGCGGCCGCAGGCAAGCGCGTCGACGATGCGATCGATGCGAAACAGACCGACATCCAGAAAAAGGCTGCGGACCTCGGCAATATGGATTCGACGGTCAGCAGTCTCAGCGATGCCGAGCAGGTCGGACGCGAAAAGAGCGGACAGGCGACCGACCTCGGCAATGCCATCGGCAGCACGCCGAACGATCTGATCAACGCTGCCAAAGGCGAAGACGACGGCGCCGATGCGCCGGCGCCGGAGGAGCCGAAAGGCAGTGGCGTGTTGTCGGCCTCGCGTGAAGACAAGGGGCAGGCTCAGGGCGTGACGTATACGCAGATCAAGACTGCGGGGTTCGAGACGGCGCTCGCGGAGGCGGTGATTCTGGCGGAGCGGACGGGGCCGGCAAAGGCGCCAGCGGCGGGCGGTGCGCCGGCGGCTCCGTCGTTGTCGGATTTGGGGTCGATGTTTTGAGTGGGGTTGATGGGTTGGTTTGGGATGGGGCTTCGCTCGGGGTTTGTTGAGCGCTGAGAGTTTTGGCCTTCCCGGCCGGGGGTTACTTCTCTTTGCTCGTGCAAAGAGAAGTAACCAAGAGAAAGCACGCCCCGAAGTCCGCGCCCGTTCGTCGTTGCACGACGAACGGGTCCCCGACTGAAGCGACGTGCTCGGGGTCGCTTCGACGCGACATCGTGTCGCGGCGAAGCTCAGCCGGACGTCCTGTCCGGCTGACCCGCTGCGCGCGCCGCTTCAGCCGGCGCTGCCAGGGGTTGAACGGCAACAGCTACTCCTGGCTCGCTGCGCCTCGCCGCTGGTTTATTGCTGTCCTCTCTCCCGCGTGCGGGAGAGAGTCCCTGCGAAGCAGGGGAGAGAGGGGTTCTTGCTGTGGATTGAAGCTAAAGCAAAAGCTCCTCACCCGGTCCTGACGGACCACCCTCTCCCGCACGCGGGAGAGGGGACTGCAGGAAGTAGTTGCTTCTGCTTTTGCTGTTCGCCTTTCAACCCCTTGTGACGCACCGAGCAGCGCAGCGCGCGCAGGGGACGGCGGGCAGGGATGCCCGCCGAGTTTCGTCGCGACAAGGATGTCGCGTCGAAACTCCTGCCCCGAGCACGTGAGCAGCGCAGGGGACTTTCGCGTAGCGAAAGTGCGTCACCAGGGCCTGCTTTCTTTGCTTACTTTCTTTGCAGGAGCAAAGAAAGTAAGGCCCGACCGGCGAGGTCAAAAGCCCTCAGCGATCAGCTGAACCCAGAAATTAGTAATAACTCGAACACTCGCTCGCAACGCAAACCCAATCCTAGGGAATCAGATGCGTCGCCTGCCCCGGATCGATCACCGACACCACCCCTGCCCACATGCACATGCAGACCGAGGTGTTGTTGAGTGCCGGGTTGTGCCCGACTAGCACCGTCATCGAACCCGGCATCCACGGCGAATTCGTCATCGGGATGCAAGGCTGCGGTGTCAGCACGCCGAGTGCGGCCGCCGTCGCTGCGGCGACCTGTGGATTGGTCGGCGTGGTACACATGCCGAACGGCATGACGTTGAGCATCGGCTTGTGGTCCATGATCGTCGCCGCCGGTTGATTCGACGACAAGGTCATGGCCATCGGAAGCACCATCAGGCTGCTCGGAGCGGTGCCGAAACTGCATTGCAGCTTGGCGCCGTTGACGACTTGCATGGGCATGACGGTCCTCCGCTTCTGAGCCCCGAAAAAGATCGGATCAGGAGCCTGCGATGATCTCGACGCGGCGGTTCTCGGCGGAGGCCGGGTTTTCCTTGTTCGCGAGTTCGGAGAAGCCCTTGCCGACCGTCTTGAGGCGCTCCGGCGCGACGCCGTTGCTGACCAGGTAAGCCTTCACCGAAGCCGCGCGGCGCTGCGACAGGCCGAGATTGTATTCGGCGGTTCCGCGGCCATCGGTGTGGCCGACGATGGTGAAATGCTGGCCCGAAAGATCGCTCGACGCGAGCGCGGCCGCGAGATTGTTCATGGTTTTCTTCGACGGCCCCGAGATCTGGTCGGAGGCGTAATCGAACTGGATCTGCATCGAGATCGACGGCGGCGCCGAAGGCTCGGCGACGGCCGCGCTGGTGGCCTCGGCCGCGGCGCCCGGACGCAGTGATCGCGTGCGCACGCCTTCGATCGCATCGTCGTCCTTGAGGCCGTTGACGATGTCCTGCACCGACGGCGAAGACTTGCCGAAATCGGTCTGCGCATGCGCGGGAACCAGCACCACGGTGCAGGCCAGCAAGGCGGCGAGAGTGCGATGAGTGTTGATCTCGAACATGACAGCTCCTGTTGCAACCGAAGAGGGATCCGAAGCGAAAGTGCGGTGAGGCGCACGCGGCGCTGATCGTGGCGCTCAGTGTGCGAGCGGGCCCCGCGGTTTTCGATATGCAGGACGATATAGGCCGGCTGCGCGGGTCGGCAGCGGCTCGACTACGCCCTATTGCTTATCGCGCGGAACCGCGGAGTCTCTTAGCGTGTACGCATGCAATATCACCGTCGATTCATGCTCGCCGCCCTGCGTTCGTGCGCCACTGCGCTGCTTTGGCTTTCGCTGTCGCCTCGATCGATCGCGGGGGATCTCTCCGAACTGACTGTCGTGCGCGACGCCGGCGTCGCAGCGAGCGATGAGTTCGTCGAGATGCTCGGCCGCCGGCTCAGCGCTGACGGAAGCCTGCGATCGATGCTGGCTTCCGAATATTCACCTGCGGACGCTGGCGTCGAGCTCGCACAGGCCGATGACGATGCCGCCTTCGACTTTCCGCCGCGCACGCGCAGCCTCGGTAGCGCAACGCCGCCGGCCATCGCGCTTGACGAGACGCAGGCCTTGAAGAAGCGGCCCGGAAAGCGACCCATCATCGTCGCGGTCGGACCCGAGGCACTGCAGGCAGTCATGCGATCGGCGCAGAAGAAGACGGTCGTCGCGGTGCTCGTGAGCAAGGCGGACGTGGAATCGGTTCGATCTACCGACGCCGAGCTCTATGCGGTCGTCACCGATCAGCCGATGCAGCGGCAGCTGCAGCTCATCGAACTCGCGATTCCGAAGCCGCATCGCATCGGCCTGGTGTATCCGCCCGATGCGGAAGCGCAGTATGCGGCGGCGAGCGCGGCGGCCAAGCAGCTCGGCCTTGCAGTCGTCGCCAGGCGCAGCGATACCGCGGCCGATCTGTCTGCCGCGCTCGCGAGCGTGCTGCCGGCCAGCGATGTGCTGTTGCTGCTGTCCGACCCGGTCTCGCTCGCTCCGGGCGTCGCGCAGAGCGTGCTGCGCTCGGCCGCCGCGGCGCGCAAGCCGGTGGTGTCCTCGACCGAGGCGCTCGTGCGCGCAGGCGCGGTGCTCGGCGTCTACACCACGCGCGATCAGTTCGTCGAAGAGGCTGCGGATTCGATCACGCTGCTGCAGCGCGGCGGCAGGCCGCCTGCGATCGCGATGCCGCGCCGCTTCAGCGTCGGCGTCAACTCCACCGTCGCGCAAGCGCTCGCGCTGCAGGTTTCCGATCAGGATGCGCTGCAACGCAGGCTGGCTGCAGCGCCGTGAAATTCTCATTGAGTTCGCTCGACCTGCAGCGGCGAGTCATGCTGCTCGCGGTGATGCCCTGCGTCGCCGCCACGATGTTGCTGACCTCGTACTTCACGGTCGACAAGATCCGCACGCTCGAAGACGGTTTCAGCACCAATGGCGTGGCGACCGCCAAGCGCCTCGCTTCATACAGCGATCTGAGCCTTTACGCGGGGGACATCAGCGCGCTGCGCCGCATCAGCCAGGATGCGATCCGTGAGCCGGGCGTACAGAGCGTCGAGATCAGCAACGGTTCGGGCCTGTTCGTCACCGCGCATCGCAATGGCCTGGCGCCCGAGCAGACACGCAGCTTCTCGGCGATCGTGCGCATACGCCCGACGGGAACCTTCGACGACTGGTCCGTCGACGATGATGACGGCGGTGCCGGTGCGGTCGGCAACGTGCGCGTGGTGATCGACTCGAGCGGGCTCTATCGGCAGGAGCTGCGATCCGCGATCACCGGCCTGCTGATCGGATGCGCCACGCTGGTCGTCGCGATGTGGGGCGCGACGATGCTTGCACGCGGCATCGCCGCGCCGCTCAGGCAGCTCGGCGTGACCGTGGCCGCGATTCGCGCGGGAGACTTGAATGCACGCAGCCGGCTCGACAGCGACGACGAGCTCGGAAGGCTCTCGGCCGGCATCGACGACATGGCCGCCGCACTGGCGGGGCACCGCAGCGAACTCGAGGCACGGGTTCGCGAGGCGCAGCTGCAGGCGCAGCAGCGCTTGAGCCAGGCCGAGCAGGCCAACGCGGCGAAGGCGCGCTTTCTCGCGGCTGCGAGCCATGACCTGCGCCAGCCGCTGCATGCCGTCGGCCTGTTCGTCGGCAAGCTGCGCGAGACCGCAGGCAGCGATCAGCTCGCGCTCGTCGAACGCATCGACGAAGGCCTGAGCGGCATGTCCGGCCTGCTGACGGCCTTGCTCGACATTTCGCGGCTCGATGCCGGCGTCGTCGAGCCGCAGCGCAGCGTGGTGTCGATCGGCAAGCTGTTCGACGATGCCGAGGCCACGCTGAGCTCGCTCGCGATCGAGCGCGAAACGCGCCTGCTGTTCCGTCGTCGCGACCTGCATGTCGACGTCGATCCGGCCTTGTGCGCGCGCATCCTGAGCAACTTCGTCGAGAACGCCTTGCGTTACGCGGCCGGCGGCGCGGTTCTGGTGTCGGCGCAGCGCCACAGCGACAAGGTGCGCGTGCAGGTGCGTGACAACGGCATCGGCATCGCTTCGATGTATCACGAGCGCGTGTTCGAGGAGTTCTTCCAGCTCGACAATCCGGAGCGCGATCGTCGCAAGGGCCTTGGCCTCGGACTCGCGATCTGCGCGCGCGCGGCGCGGTTGCTCGACATCCGGATCGGCGTCGAGTCCGCGATCGGCAAGGGCAGCTGCTTCTACTTCGATCTGCCGGCGGCCGAGCGTCCCGCACCGGTTGCTGCGGCGGCGCCCGTGGTATCCACGGCCAGGGCGCAGGGCAGGGCGCTCGTCGTCGACGACGATCGTGCGATTCGGGACGGCACCATCGGCCTGATCGAGCAATGGGGGCTGACGACCGCGGCCGCAAGCACGGTCGACGAGGCCATCGAGGCACTGATCTCGCAGGGCGCCGCGTTCGATTACCTGCTCTGCGATCTGCAGCTCAGCGAGGTCGACGATGGCTGGCGTGTGATCGAGGCTGCGCGTCGCATCGATGCGCGAACGCGGCTGCTGCTGGTGTCCGGCGACACCTCGGCGGCCACGCTGCGCCGTGCTCGTGAGAACGGTGTGGTTCTGCTGACCAAGCCCGTCACTCCGGCCAAGTTGCGTGCGGCGCTCGGACCCGTGGGCGTTTCGTCGAATGCCGGCGGAACGCTGGCGGCCTGAGGCCGGCGCAGAGGATTCACCGGCACCGGCATTCGCCGCTCGTGCCTGCCGCCCGTCTCACTGGGAGCCAGTTTCCCCGTCGGGCTCGTAATCGACACCAGTGATGATTTATTATTGCGGAAACACCCTGATGCTGGGCTACACTAGCTGCGCAGACGCCTGAGGCAGTGCCGGCTTTCCTCGCCTGGATCGCCCCAAAAAAGACTTTCCAGCGCGTCGAAGAACCAGCCCAGACACGATGCCAGACCCAATGGGCGAGACCAGCGCGGAGCGAGCGAATGAGCAACAAAACCCTGGATTGTTCCGATATCGATCGTTTTCTCGGAAAGCCGATCCAGCCTGGTCGCCTGCGCGAGCCGCTCGGTGGCAACGATATCCGTCGCTGGGTCCAGGCCATGCATTATCCGAACCGCCTGCACTATGACGATGGCTTCGCCGCCGAAGGCCGCTACGGCCGCATCGTCGCTCCGCAGTCGTTCGCGGTGGCCTGCGACGATGGTCACGGAACCGCGCCGGCCTGCGTCGGCCTGATTCCGAATTCGCACCTGATCTTTGGTGGCGACGAGTGGTGGTTCCATGGCCCGAAGATCTTCGCGGGCGACAAGATCACCAATGAGCGCATTCCGCTCGACTACGTGATCAAGGAAACCAAGTTCGCCGGCCCGACCTGCTTTCAGCGCGGCGACAACTTCTACTACAACGACCGCGGCGAGAAGATCGCGACGCAGCGTTCGACCTCCATCCGCTACGGCGCCGAAGCGGCGCGCGAAATGGGCTCGCTGAAGGGCACCGAAGATCCCGAGTGGAGCGACGATCAGCTGCGCGAGCTCGAAGACAAGAAGTTCGAGTGGATCAAGTCGCTGCACGATCTCGGCCACGGCAAGCGTTACTGGGACGATGTAAAGGTCGGCGACAAGCTGCCGACGCGCATCATCGGCGTGCACAGCATCGCGAGCTTCACGACCGAATGGCGCGCCTATCTGTTCACGACCTGGTGCGGCGTGATCCGCCGTACCGATCTCGACATGGCGGCGCTCGGTTTCACCGACGAAATGGCCGGCAAGGAACAGGACCCGGTGCTCGAACTCGAGAATCCGGAGCTCACCGACGGCGCCTACATCGGCCCTTCGCGAGGTCATCTGTTCCCGCGCTGGGCTCGCTTCATCGGCATGCCGCGCGGCTACGGCTACGGCGCGTCGATGGGGGCCTGGATTCTCGACTATCTCAATGGCTGGGCCGGCGAGTGGGGCCAGGTGGTGCATTCCAATTGCGCTTATCGCGGGCCGGCGTTCACGGGCGACATCACGATCATGGATGCGCAGATCATCGACAAGCTCGTCGACGATCAGGGTCGCAACATCGTGCAGGTGGATTTCAAGATGACAAACCAGCTCGGCACGGTCATGTCGACCGCCAAGGCCGAGATCGAACTGCCCAAGCGCTGATCGCCTGACGTCGATTCGAGAGTCCCGAACGAATCGGCTCGTTCGGGGCTTTTTCATGCGTTCGCGTCAGAAGCCCGCCGAGCAGCTGTTCTTCTTCTGCGTGTCGACGCAGGAACTCAGGTTCGGCTTCACGCGCAGCAGCGACCAGTCCTGGGCGAGCGAGTCCGCGCCGCCGACGCTGACCGCATCGCCGAGCGAACTCGCGCAGATCGCGGTGACCACGCTCAGGTTGTTGCCGTACAGATCGGTCTCGGGCAGGTTGATGACTTCGGCGACCGACGGCAGCACCACGACCGGCGCGACCCTGTAGCTCGTGAAATTCGCGTCCGCTTGCACCAGGCGGTAGTTCTGCGAATCGAGTCCGGAGCCCGTGATCGCGTACGCTCCCGGCCCCGAAGACGCGCTCGCTTGCGTCGAGAACGTGAGCTCGCCGGTGGTGGCGGTGCCGAGCGTATCGCCGTTGCGGAAGCCGACCACCGTTCCCGACAGCGCCGGAACCGGTCCGCCGACGAAGCTCGAGGCCTCGTTGGCGACGTAGGTCAGCAAGGCCTGCACGATGGTCAGCGCGCTCGCATTGCCCGCGGCCTGCGTGAACGTGTAGTTGCCGGCCGAAAGCCCGCCACCGTTGATCGCGTAACTGCCGACGTTGGAGGCGGCGGTCGCACTGGTGGTCCAGCTCAAGCTGCCCGTGGTCGCGGATGCCAGGGTGTCGCCGTTGCGGAAGCCGGTGACGGTACCGCCGAGCAGCGGATTATCGAGCCCGTATTCGCGGCTCACCGCGTTGGCGACGTAGCTCAGCAGGGCCGGCGTGATCGCCAGCGCGCTTGCATTGCCCGCAGCCTGCGTGAACGTGTAGTTGCCGGCCGACAGGCCAGTACCGCTGATCGCGTAGCTGCCGACGTTGGAGGCGGTGGTCGCACTGGTGGTCCAGCTCAAGCTGCCCGTGGTCGCGGACGCCAGGGTGTCACCGTTGCGGAAGCCGGTGACGGTGCCGCCGAGCAGCGGATTGTCGAGCCCGTATTCGCGGCTCACCGCGTTGGCGACGTAGCTCAGCAGGGCCGGCGTGATGGTCAGCGCGCTCGCGTTGCCGGCGGCCTGCGTGAACACGTAGTTGCCGGCCGAAAGCCCGCCGCCGTTGATCGCGTAGCTGCCGACATTGGCGCCGGCTCCGGCCGGGCTCGTGAACGCAAGCGCACCGTTAGTGGCGCTCGCGAGCGTGTCGCCGTTGCGAAAGCCCATGACGCTACCCGTGAATACCGGGTTCGCCAGTCCGTACTCGCGCGAGTACGGATCGGCGACGTAGGTCAGCGTGGCCGGGATGATCGCCAGTACGCCCGGGCTCACGGCGAGCGCATAGCCCTGGTTCGATGCGAAGCCGCTGATGATCGAGTAGTCGCCGACGTTGCTCGCGATCGTGGCCGAGGTGGTCGGGCCTCCGCTCAGCGCGCTGGCCTCGGTGTCTCCATTGACGAGCCCGTCGATGCTGTACGTGAAGCCCGGATTGGCGAGGCCGTACTCGCGCGTCGCGTTGCCGATGACGATGGTCAGTGTCGGCTGATAGGCGTAGACGTAGGTGACTCCGCTGGTCGCCGAGCTTGCGCCGCAGCTGCCGTAGGCGCAGTTGTAGAGATTGCCGCCGACGAGGCCGCCACGGGTCTCGCCTTCGAAATGCGAGGCCCAGATGCGTGCGGAGCCGGTCGGAGTCAGGCTCGCGGCGCCTGCGTTGTTGAAGATGCCCGCGGTCACGAGATCGATCTGCGCGCCGCTGACGTTACCGTTGAGGATCAGGTCGCCGAGCAGGTTCTGCACGAACACGTTTCCGCCCGCGCTGATGCCGTCCGCGCTCAGCGCGCTCAGCGCGCTCGGCGAATTGCTGCCGGCGTCGAAGCCGTTCGCGCCGACCGAGCCGATGCCGACCGAGTTCGCATTGACGTAGACGAAGTCGCCCGCCGCGGAGCCGGCGAGTGTGTTCGGCTGGATCTGATTCGTCGTGCTGTCGAGGCGCACCGAGCCGCCCGATGAAATCGCCAGCAGCGAATGTGCGGTGATGCCACCCGCGGTCTGCACGATGTCGCCTGCGCTCGCGAGCGCGAGCACGTTGTCGCCGAGATCGACGACCGCATCGAGGCTGATGCCGCCGGTGGTGTTCTGCAGCGTGAGATTGCGGTTGAGCTCGACATCGTCCGCGACCGTGATCGAGCCGGCGTGCGCATTCGATCCGATCACGATGTTCGGCGCGTCGAGCCGTGCGAGCAGGGCATTGTCGATCGTGAAGCCGCCGTCGCCATTGATCACGATGTTCCGCCCGGTGGCGTCGTAGCGATCGCCATCCGAATCGACCCCGCCTGGGCGCAGGTTGATCGTCGAGGCCGAGCGGATCGTGGTTTCCGGAGCGAACTCGAACGAGCTGCCACCATCGGCGAGCAGAGCGATGGCGGTATCGCTCTGCAGCACCACGTCGGCTTCCGTCGTAATGCCGACGCCGTCGGCTCCGGAAGTTCCGCGCAGCACCACGCCGCCGCCACCGATGACCAGCGTCTGCTGCCCCTTGCCGAGCATGTAGACGCCGAGCGTCTGGCTGTTGCCGGCGATGTCGACCCGTCCGTTCTGGCTGATGACCTGGCTGTCCTCGATCGAAACGCCGTAGCCGTCGTTGCCGCCGACGCCGGTGATCGTGATGTTGCCATCGACGCCGTGAATGCGGCTCGTTCTGCCTTCGCCGTCGTAGCCGATGGCGACGCCGGGCGGGGTGTCGGCGGTCGCGAGATCATTGACCCGCCCGCTGATGCGAATCTCGCCGCTCGACGCGAGCAGATCGCTGCCGGCGATGCGCGTTCCCGCGTCGGCGCCTTGGCCGCTCAGGATGATGTCGCCGCTGGCGTTCGCATCGCTCTGGCCGATGCGCGTATCGAGCGTGCTCGTGACGATGTCGAGCGCCTCAGTGTTGCTGTCGACGCTCGTCAGGTTGACGCTGCCGCCGTTGGTGATGATCTGCGCCTCGTTGATCAGCACGGACGACTGCGCGTTGACAGTCAGGTCGATCGCCCCGAGATCGGCGACGAGCGACCACGGCGACGGATCGCCGTCGTCGTTGACGCCGCCGAAGAAGGCGCGCGCCGCATCGAAGTTCAGGCTCACCGCGTCGCCGTCGACCGTGCGCTGCAAGGCCACGTCCTGATCGATGTTGATCTGACCTTCGCGGCTGATGATGTCGATGCGGCTCGCGCTGTCGAGCGCCGTGTTGATCGAGCCGTCGAGCACGTAGGAATTGCCATCACCGTACTCGACGTTGTTGGTCGCGGCCGAGGTGACGATGACGCTCTGGCGCGAATCGATCGTCAGCGTTCCGTTGGCCGCGCCATTACCGGAGACGTCGATCGCCGGGACCGGTGGCAATGCGACTGCGACCGGTGAGCGCGAGATGTGGATGACGTTGCCTTCGATCGTGATGTCGCCGCCCGCGACGCCGGCCTCGCCGGCCGAGGCATCGAGCCGGCCGTGCACGTCGACACCGCCTTCCTCACCACCGGACAGGATGATGCGGCCCTCGCGGCTCTCGAGCGAACGCGCGCGCACGAGGCCGCTCTGGTTGACGACCTGCTCGAAGTAGTCGGTCTGGCCGATCGCACGCATGACCACCTGTCCGCCATCGGCCTGCAGCGAACCGGTGTTCGAGACCGTGGCGGTGGTGAACAGGAAGGCGCCGTCGACGCTGAGCTGCGTGAGCCCGTCGCCCTCGAAATCGAGCGTGACGTTGCGCGCGCCGCCCATCGCGACGGTACCACCGTCGGCGGTGATGCTGCCTGCGTTGGAGGCGTTGCCGATCAGCGCGGCGGTGCCGCCGCCGTTGACGACGATGTCGCCGCGATTGGTCACGTCGCGCGTGCTCTCGTCGTCGACCGCGACGAAACGAAAGCTTCCGCTCTCGACACCGGCGTTGAAATCGGCATTGCTGATATCGAGCGTGGACGCGACCAGTCCGCCGACGTTGACGCTGGACCCCGGTGCGAACAGCACGCCTGCGGTATTGACCAGAAAGACACGCCCGTTGGCGGTCAGGCTGCCGGAGATCGTCGAAGGATCACCGCCCGCGAGCACGCGATTGAGCGTGACCGAATTGGCGCCGAGCGCCTGGATGAAGTCGACGCTGTAGCCGGCGTCGATCGAGAAGCCGGCCCAGTCGATGATCGCGCCGCGCGTGGACTGGTTGATCGTCATCGCATTGCCGGCCTGGTTGATCGTCGCCCCGCCGCTGACGACGGTGCCGCCGTTGGGCAGCGGATCGGCGTGCAGGGCCGGAGAGGCGAACATCGCGATCGCCGTCGCGAGCGCGGTGCGGCGTGGTGTGAACAGCGAATGCGTGTGCGAACGACGGACGATCGGGCGCGGAGCTTGGTGGCGTGCGGACATGGATTCAGACCTCGCGGCTTCTCGGATCGTCAAAAGGATTTCTGCAACTGGAACAGCCAGCGCGGTTCATGGTCGCTGCCTTCGGCGAGCGGAGGCTCGCCCTTGTCGCGCCAGGCCACCGAGGTGGTGATGAAGAAGTTGCCGATCTGCGACCAGGTCAGGCCGACGCCGTAGCCGCTGATGGTGCGGCCGCCGTCGTTTGCGCCGGGCACTCGCTCGGCGACTTCGCCATGGCCGAGGTCGTAATACGGAAACAGCGTGAACTGGCGCGTGAGGCCGATGCGCCATTCGAGGTTCGCGACGATGCCGGTATCGGCGAGCAGCTCGCTGTTGGCGTAAGCGCGCACGGTGCCCGCGCCACCGATGTTGAGCTGCTCGGCCGGATCGAGGTTCTTGTTGGCGACCTGTCCGGCGACGCCGAAGAACAGGTTGTTGCGCGCGAACAGGTACTGCAGGCGACTGAGCTGGAAATTGAGCTTGAGGTAGTTGCCTTCGGTGTGGCGACCGAAGGCGCTTTGATCGAAATAGCGCGTGATGTCGTCTTCGATCGTCAGCCGGCCCCAGGTCGCCGATATCGCATGGCTGTTGAAGCCGCCGCCGCCCCAGGCGTCGCGCGCTTCGTAGTTGGTGGCGGCCGAGACGTTGATCAAATGCTTGCGGCTTTCGAGGCCGACGAGCTTGATGTCGTCGTTGAGCGACTTGTATTCGACGTTGAGACGCAGCAGCGCGTTTTCATTGCGCGAGCGGTGGATCGGATAGGTGGCGAACAGGTTCGCCACATCGGCCTTGCCCTCGGCGTCGAGCACCGAATACTGGCCGCCGAGATCGTATTGCACATGGGCGATGCCGGCGCCGGCGCGCCAGCCGTCGTAGCCGACCGGAAGCTCGTAGGCAACGCGTCCGAAGGCCAGTGAGGCATCGCTCGAGGCTTGCACGCGCAGGTCGAGATTGTCTCCGTTGCCGCTCGGGCTGCCCCAGCGCGCGGTGAGGCCGGCGCGTTCGCGTCCGGTGGCCTTGGTGCCGTCGTTGTCCGCATCGACCGCGACCTGCCAGCGCTTCTTGGCGCTGATTTCGACCTTGATGTCGGTGGTGCCCGATTCGCTGCCTTCTTCGAGCGTCGCGTTCGCGCGCACGCCGGGCAGGTCCGAGATCAGCAGCATCGTGCGTTCGTAGGTGCGGTTGTTGAGCACACTTTGAGAACGTAGCGGCTCGAGCATGGCCTGTATGCGCGACTCACTGACCGGCGCGTCTTCGGCGATGCGCAGGTTGACCCTGCCGATGCGGCCTTCGGTGACGTGGATTTCGAGGATGCCGCTCGACAAGTCCTGCACCGGCAAGGCGGCTCGCGCGAGGAAGTACGCGTTCTTGCGGTAGTAGCGCGTGACCTTCTCGGCCATCGCCTGCAGGTCATCGAAGCTCAGCGGCTTGTTGAACTGGTCGTGCAGCAGCCAGCGCAGGGCACGCGGATTCACCGCAGTGACGCCGACGAAGCGCACGTCCTGAATCACCACGCGCGTCGGTCCGGCGACGCTCGCGGTCGGATCGCCCGCATTCATCGGCCCCTGTGACGATGGCTCCTGCGCCGACGCGGGTGCGATCACCGCCAAGCCGCCGACGCCCGCGGCGATGAGGATCAAAGTGCGCGAAACCTTCATTGCTTCACCGTCAGGCGCCAGTTGCCGATCAGGTTGAACGGAGCCCAGAAGAACGGATGGGCCATCTTGGGATTGCGCAGCACCGCGAGCTGGGCCTGCTGCATGGAGCCTTGCAGGTCGGTGCCCTGTGCGAGTTCGCGATACAGCGTGGACATGAGGATCTCGGCCGCATCGTCCGAGACCGGCCACAGCGAGGCGATCAGGCTCGAGCTTCCGGCCGACAGGAAAGAGCGCGTGAATCCCAGCGTTTCATCACCGCTGGCGATGCGCCCGAGTCCGGATTCGCAGGCCGACAGCGTGACGATGTCGGCATCGCCGAGCTTGAGGTTGAGCACCTCGTGCGCTTCGAGAAAGCTCTGCCTGCCGCGTTCGTTGGCGAGCAGGATGCGCGAGTACAGCGGGTCGACCGTATCGGCCATCGCATGCGCGGCGACGTGGACGATGCCCGCGCCCGCCGTGGCCTCGCGAAAGCGCGTCTTGGTCGCGTCGGCGCGCAGATAGATGGCCTTATCGTCGAAGTAGGACGACACCGTTCTGACTTCGCCTTCGGAGCCCGGCAGGTCGAACTTGGCTTCGATCAGCGGATTGCCGAAGGCGACGAGCTTGTGGCGCGCATGCGGCGGACGCTGTGCGAGCTGGCTGGCGATCGTGCTCGACGGGGCGATCGAGAGCTTGTTGCGCTCGATCAGGTATTGGCCGTCGAGTCGCAAGGCCTGGAACGGCAGATAGTGCAGGGGGCCGTGCGGCACGATCAGCAGGCGCGTGCCGGGCTCGATTGCGAGCGGCTTGAGCAGCAACTGGCCGATCTGCTCGGCGCCGGAAACCGCCGACTTCTTGCCGTTGATTATGGAGCTGCGGAACGCATCGACGACCTGCACGAGATCACTACGCGAGAGCGGCAGGCGTGTCGATCTGACCTCGGTCGGGCTCACGCTCCAGGCCACGAGCTCGCCGGACAGCGCATGGAATTCGAGCACGCGCTCGTCGGGCTTCAGCAGGGCCTGCAGCGATTGGATATCGACCGTGTTCTGCGCGTCGGCGAGCTCGGCGCGGCCGCGCACCGCATCGAGCAGCGCGCGCGAGCGGCTGCGCTCGGACAGCTCGAACGCGCGCTGGTTGTTGCCGAGATCGAGCTGCAGGGCGATGGCGTTCTCGAACACGTTCTGCACATCCGAGAACAGGCCCATCCGGATCTCCTCGCTGCGGAACTCGGCGCGCACGCGATCGGCTTCGGTCGCCGCGAGATCCCAGGCGCTCGCGGCTTCGCTGCGATTGCCGAGCGCGAGACGGTTGCGCGCGATGCCGTCCTGAGCCCATAGCCGCAGATAGGCCGGATCGCCGCCGTCCTTCATGCCTGCGAGCTGCTCGTAGACCGCGATCGCTTCCTGCGGTTTTTTCTCGGCGGTCAGCAGGCGTGCCTGCGTGCGCAGCAGCTGGTTGCGCAGCGTCGGGTCCTGTTGCGCAGGCACCTCGGCGTAGACGCTGCGCGCGCGCGCCAGATCGCCGGCATCGACGAGCGCATTCGCGAGCGAGGTCTTGACGAGCGGACGGAAGCGATCGGAACTCGTGCGATCGGCTTGCTCGAAGCTCGCGATGGCCTTGTCGTAATCGCCGCGGCGCGTATAGACGTCGCCGAGAATCTTGTGCGAAGGCCCGATGACGACCTGCGGATCCTTGGGTTTGTGCTTGAGCGCTTCGAGTGCGAAGCGCTCGGCCTGATCGAGATTGCCGCTGTAGCTGTAGGCGATGGCGAGATCGCGGCTCGCGAGCGCCATGAGGTCTTCGTTGTCGGTGGCACGGGCTACATGCAAGGCCTTGCTCGCCGCACGAATGCTCAGGCGAAACTCGCCGCGCTCCGACAACGCGACCGATTGTCCGCAGTAGGCGTAACCATCCTGCTTCACGGGTTCGGCATCGTAGAGCAGGGCGCCTTCGGCCGCGATGCCTTCGAGGCTGTCGGCCTCGGACTGGCGTTCGAGTGCGGCTTCGACGGGTTGCTGCTGCGCGCCTTCAGCCGCTGCGAAGGCGCTGTGCGTCGAGAGTGCCTGAGCGAACAGCGCTGCGGTCAGCAGCCTGGGCCAGCGCGGTCGGCTTGGGCATGTTTTTTTGTGGTGAGCGAGGGTCATGGCGGCTCGAGCGTGAGGCCGCGATCGATGCGGCTGACCCGGTGCAGAGTAGGTGTGGCGTGGGGGATCGCCCATTTGTCGGAATGGGTAGGCCGTTTGGGGTGGTGGGGTTATGTCCGGTTGGGTGGGTGGAATGCGTTCTTTGTTTGTTGGTTGCTGCTGTTTCAGTTGTGAGCTGAGGATTTTTGGCCTTCCCGGCCGGGGCTTACTTTCTTTGCTCGTGCCAGTACTGTCCGGGGAAAGTGGTCTGTCCTGTTTTCAAGTCATTGATTGAATTGTTCTGATGGCTGTTTCGGGGC
>NZ_JBYSYG010000022.1:0-22801 GCF_058783045.1 Hydrocarboniphaga sp. FW305-C-57
TCGAGCCACGTCATTGAGTCCTTTCGCCCCCGAGGAAGAAGTCTATCGGGACGACAACTATTCTGACGCGGGGGGGTAACGGCAGCGGATTGGATACGCTGGAACTGGTGGGTGTTGAACTCGCCGATTTAGTCGTTGGACGTACTGGCAACGATCTCGTGATCTCGATAGTTGGTGAGCCTGGATCGATCACGATAGAGAGCCATTTCGTAGGCAGCAGCCGAGCTATCGAACAGTTCCTCGTTGGCGGGGCTCGCGTATCGAGGGCCAATTTCGAAGCGTTAGCACTGCTCGGAACCCCAAACAGCGACACGATTATCGGAACCATGGGAGACGATCGAATCACCGGTGGTCATGGCGATGACTTCTTACAAGGTGAGGCAGGCTCGGATTCGTATTTCTACGCACTTGGCGATGGGGCCGACACGAT
Organism: Hydrocarboniphaga sp. FW305-C-57; assembly: GCF_058783045.1. Taxonomy (NCBI): domain Bacteria; kingdom Pseudomonadati; phylum Pseudomonadota; class Gammaproteobacteria; order Nevskiales; family Nevskiaceae; genus Hydrocarboniphaga; species Hydrocarboniphaga sp. FW305-C-57. The sequence goes on from NZ_JBYSYG010000022.1 coordinate 431, forward strand.
CTCTGACTTCGGCAACACGAATGACATCGACATCCTGACGCTCGGAGCCGGGATCACGCGAAATGATATCAATCTGGTTCGTGTGGGGACTACGTCAAATGCGCTGCTGACGATCAACGGGCAAAGTGGCTCCATACTGCTGGATCGCCAGCTTCAAACCGGCGGGGCAGGTGTGGAGTACATTCGGTTTGCCGACGGCTCGCAGATGTCGAGAGGGGAGATTGCGGTCGCCGCGGGGATCGCGCCTACTGCATTTACGGGGACTGCAAGTGGAGAAACCCTGACGGGCTCGACGTCTGACGATGTCATCTCGGGGAACGGAGGCAACGACATTCTCAGGGGGCGCCAAGGCTCAGATCGCTACTTGTATGCCAGCGGAGACGGAAACGACACCATCGATGAATCGGGATACGGCCTCGATGTCGATATCCTCGAGTTCACGAATTTGACGTCTTCCCAAGTGTCGTTTTCGCGTTCAGGAGCGAACCTTCTAGCGACCGTCAGCGGCACGGGCCAAACCATTACGATTGATGAGCACTTCGTTGGGGTGCAAACGGGCATCGAGCTGATTCGATTCTCGGATGGGACCGTCCTCGATCGTCGGCAGATTGGACTGTTAACCGGAACCTATGGAACGTCAGCGAGCGAGACCCTGACGGGCACGGCCAATCAAGACGTTCTTGCAGGGCGGGGGGGTAATGACACGCTGCAGGGAGGCGGAGGCAGTGACCTTTATCTCTATTCTCGTGGCGACGGTGCCGACACCATCATTGATGTCGCCGATACGGCGACACGCGACAGTCTGGTTCTCGGGGACATTGCGGCAAGTGAAGTGTTCCTCGTCCGATCGGGCCGTGATCTGACGATCCAGATCTTCGACGCTGGAGTGTCGCAACCTTCCGGATCGATCCTGATTAAGGATCAGTTCTATGACACCTACAACCGAGGTGTTGAGGAGATCGTTTTCTCCGATGGTACCGTGTGGGCGCAAACGGATCTCATCAGACTTCTTTTGGATGCTGCAACCTCTAGTGGCGATGACCAGATCACCGGATTCGTGGTCGCAGATGAACTACGTGGCGGAGGCGGAAACGACACGCTTACCGGCCTTGGCGGAAACGACGCGTATTTCTATGCGCGTGGAGACGGCCATGATGTGATCATCGAGGATTTACACGACACGGGCGACACGCTGTCCCTGGAAGGTATTCAAACCTCAGATGTCAGTCTGGTGCGCACTGGAGACACCGTAAAGCTGGTGATCTCCGAATCGGAATCGGGCTTGGGAGACGGTGGCAGCATCACAGTTCAGAATGGTTTAAGTCATTACGGGTACGGCGTTGAGAGGATTTGGTTCTCTGATGGCACCGAGTGGACCAAAGACACGATGTGGCAACGCATTCTTGAGGAGTCCGCGACTGTTGGAAATGATCAGATCGTAGGCTTTTACGGAAGTGACGTGCTTTCAGGGGGCACTGGGGACGACACGCTCGCCGGAGACGAGGGCAACGATACTTACCGATATCGATACGGCGATGGACATGACGTCATTCGAGAGGACATCGGTGAGGGGGCTAGCGATGTTCTGGTTCTGGAGGATATCGGTGCTGACGATGTCAGAGTGACCCGATCTGGCAGCACCGCCATTCTGACTTTGCTAGATGGAACGGGCTCTCTCTCAATCGAGGGACAGTTCTCCAGCGACCTGTACGAAACCGGTGTCGAAACGATCTCCTTTTTCGGAGGGATCAATTGGAATCGAGAAGATGTCAGGGCGCGCTATCTAATCGATGCTCCTACCGAGCAAGCAGATTCGATCACGGGCTTTGACGATCGCGATGATTACATTCGAGGTGGTGCTGGCGATGATGTCTTGGACGGTCTGTCCGGGCGTGACACGCTAGACGGTGGGGCAGGGAACGACATCCTTCGAGGCGGCGATGGTGACGATACCCTTCTGGGCGGGGACGGAGACGATCTGCTCGCGGGTGGATTGGGCTTCGATTACTTCGACGGCGGCGAAGGGAATGACACTGTCGATTTCTCGTACAGTTCTTCTGGTTGGACGATCAATCTGGCTTCGGGATTGGCGATTTCGGATGGCACCGAAGAGACTTTGATTTCGATCGAGAATGCAATCGGCGGAACCGGTGCCGATTCTTTCGCCGGTACCACCGGTAACAACCGATTTGCGGGTGGCAGGGGATCGGATTCTTACTTGTTCGGCGCCGGCCAGGGTGACGATGTCATTGATGACGATGGTCTCACCAGCGATCAGGACAGGCTGGTTCTGGATGCCAGTGTGGCCAGCACCACGGTGCAGCTCTTTAGGGAACTTGGGCAGTCAAGCAATTTGGTCGTGCAGTTGGGAACAGGAGAGCGACTGATTGTTGAAGGTCAGTTCGACGGTGGTCAGCGGGGAATCGAAGCCATTCGTTTTAGCGACGGAACTGAGTGGACAGAATCTCAGTTCCTCGCACAGACGATCACCGTTGGGACGGACGTAAACGATACGATTCTCGGAACTTCGACGAGTGAAACTTTCAACGGACGCAAAGGGAACGACACCATAACGGGAGGGAGCGGGTCGGATCGCTACCTGTTTAGGAAAGGTGACGGAGAAGACACCATCGTCGACAAGGGGGCATCGACGGAGATCGATCGAATCGTCTTTGCCGATGTACTGGCTTCTGAAGTCATCTTCTCGCGTGACCTCGTTCAGACGAATGACCTGATCATTCAATATGGCACCGATAAGATTCTGATCGACGACCACTTCTACACCGCTGGATGGGGAATCGACGAGATCCAATTCTCTGACGGCACCGTGATGACGCGGGCGCAGATCGCAGAGATGGTGAGGCTGCGCGGGACATCCGGCGCCGACACGATCAATGGCACTGGGAGTGATGACCGTATTGAAGGCATGCAGGGTAACGACACCCTTCGAGGTGCCAGCGGCTCAGACTCGTACTATTTCAGTGTGGGTGACGGCCAAGACACGATCGATGAGAGCGGCAACTCAACCAACATCGATAAGATCATCTTCACGAATATCACTGCGGCTTCGGTTGAAGTCAGTAGAAGCATCACCGACACGACGGACATGATCATCCGCTACGGCAACGCGGGCGACGAAATCGTGATCGACCAGCAATACTCCGGGACAACCTACGGCATCGAGCAAGTTGTTTTTGCAGATGGCACCACCTGGGATGCAGCGATGCTGCAGTCGCTTGCGCGGATGAGGGGAACCGCCGGTGCTGACACGATCAATGGCACAAGCGGGAATGATGCAATAGAGGGCGGCGCAGGGAACGATATTCTCAAGGGCGCGGCAGGCTCTGACACTTACCACTTTGTGATTGGCGCAGGCGAAGATCGGATCGTTGAGTCGGGATCCAACTCCAGCACGGACACGATCGCTTTTGGGGTCGATGTCTCTGCTCAAGATGTCACGATGTTCCGCGATCCAGCGAACACGAATCACCTCGTGATTGAGTACGGCGTCTCTGGGGACAAGATAACAGTCGAGAATCACTTCGCAACATCGAATGGATCTGGAATTGAACAGATCACGTTTGCGGGAGGAACGACCTGGAGTAGGGCGGACATCCTTTCAAATCTATGGACAGGGGGCGCAGCCTCGGCTGATGTGCTGAATGGGACCACCGGAGTCGACAGGCTGTATGGCGGGGCAGGTGTCGACACGCTGTTCGGAGGCGCAGGGGACGATCACATCCAGGGTGGCACGGGAAATGATCAGATCACTGCTAGCTCAGGCATCGATACCTTCTATTTCGATCGTGGAGATGGGATTGATGTTGTGAGTGGACTTAACTCCGCCGATGGGCTGGACAAGGTTCTCTTCGGCCCCAATACGAATCGGGACGATCTTTGGTTCTCGCAATCAGGGAATGATTTATTGATCTCGACATTAGGAACGAGTGACTCAGTGAAACTCAGCAATTGGTATGGGTCGAGTACGGCACGTGCTGACATTGGCACATTGTCTGGAAGTAGCTTGATTGAAGCACAACTGTCGCAATTAGTTGGGGCAATGGCTGACTTCGTTGTAGCAAATAACGGCGTGGTGCCGACGTCGCCAAATCAGTACTCAAGCGATCTGATTGCAGCGCTCAGCGCGGCGTGGAGCAACTGACTGTGAATTTTCGGGAAGGTTGCTTAGAAAACGATTAGTAAGCGTCCGACGACGACCTATTGCGTCAGGTGAGCTGCGACATTAGCGGTCAAACTGAAAGTGGAAATTTTGGCGGGTTGTTGACGGTTTTTGATGGGCGTTCGATCGCCGAGTTGCTCGTGAGGCCGCTGCTCGTTGTACTCGAGCATCAGCCACCGAGCGGTTTCGCGGACATCGTCCAGGCGAGCAAGCAGGTGTTTATCGGGAGCTTCTTCCCTGAAGGTTCTACTTCTCGTTTGCCTTGCTGATGGGGAAGCTTACGCAGTCACCGGTTTCGACTCATCTGTAGGAAGAAAGCAAGAAGCGGGGAGGGCAGCACGCGCTTCATCGCGAATGGGCCGGAGATTCCTGCCGAGCTAATCGAAGCCCAGCAGCAGTGCAATACGATGCTCATCTGCGGCGCTGGCATGTCACGCGGTGTCGGGCTCCCCGGATTCAAGGCGCTCGTCGAAGGGGTCTACAGCACTCTGAACGAGCAGGGCAGGACGATCCTGCCGAGTCAGCTGCCATGCTGCGCGACGAATATTACCGTGTGCTGCGGTGTTTGGAACGGCGCCTCGTCGCGCGCGCCGGAGCTCGTGGCCAGCGACTGCGCGAACGCATCCACGGCGCCATTCTGGCGCAGCTACCCGTGGTGTCGATGGAATCCAATTTCGATAGTCACTACGCCTTGCTCAAGCTGTCGCGCAATGCTGAAGGCCAGACGCTCTTGGTCACCCCCAACTTCGACACCGCGTTTGAACGAACTTGGCTGCAAAAGCGCCAGTATGCAATTGACAGTCATGCAGGCCCCGCGTTGCCGCAACCCTGAACCCCGAGTTCAGATCGATGCGCCCTGGCGGTTATCATCGGACGAGGCACGACTTCTGCCTTCTCAGCAGCCTGTAGGAGCCATCCCGCTCCCAAATTGGAGCTCATGACGAACGCGCTGGCCCTCCGACATTGGCTGCTGGAATTCCTATCCCGCAGGGCGCTCGACGAACCAACGGCCGCCCCACTGTTCTCGTACCGGGTCTCAGACGCTGAGTTCTGCGCCCTACGAGATCTGCTGAGTGATGCGGCCGCGGTATCGCTCGAGCAGGCCGCCACCACACCCGAGTTCCAGCAGCTCGTCGTGCTCTACGCGGCCGACTGGTGGAAGCGCCGATATCAAGGCGGAGCCTGGGTTTGGAACCCCATTTTCGCCTCATTGGGCATTGGCCAAGACTGGTCCGTGGCGACGCGCTCGCGCTGCATCGCCCGGGGCATGCAGCACTGGGGCCTTACACTCAACAACCGCGGCGGGCTCCGATTTCTTGGAAGCATCGCGGCACAAGGCGGGGTGCCGTTGTCTCTGCTCGCTGCGGAGCGCGGGAACCTGGGGCGACTGCTTCGGAAGGTGTGCTCCCTCGCACGTGGCGGCGCTGTCACCCACGAGGATGTCACCGGTTGGGTGGAAAGCCTTGCGGAGCAGCTTCCCGGCCCTTTCCGGCAGCCCGAGATTTACAGCTTGCTGGCATCGCTGGCGATGTCGATCGTCAAGCTGTCGGGCCGCCTGCACCCGGCTGGCGAAGCGGATCCGATCGTTCAACTCGACCAGGGACACCCCGGCTGGCGGGACGAGTTTCCCGTCGAGTTCGAGGATGCCCACGCGCGATCGCTCGTCACCGCGACGTTCCGCGCCGCGATGGTCGGCGACGGCGCAACGCCAAGAGCGGCTCCGGTTGTCGGCGTCGTTCGGCGGATTCACCAGGAGGGCGAGGGCCGGTTTGCGTTGAGCGCTGACCTGCCGTTTCCACGGCACGTCGACAGCGACTACCTCGCTAGACTGTTCGGTGTTCCGGGCGATCGCATCCCACGCTCACTCGAACTCCGCTACTCGGCAGGCTCGCAGCGGAACGCCGCGTCTGTCAGGCGTGTGCCAGGCCACAACCTATATCGATTCGGCGCGGCCTTGTGCCGCTCCGAAGGCCTAAACGCTACAGCTGAGCAGTCACTCGAGATCAGTACTGGCTCCGGGGCGCTTGCGCGCTGCACGCTGCCGGCCGGTGTCGGACTGTCGCCAGACGTGCCGTGGGTGTTCGAATCACCGAGCGTCGCCAACGCCGGTGGCGAATTCCTTCGGCAAGGGGGCGGGCGTTGCGCTCAGCGTGAAGTCCTCGTGGTTGCGCCCGCTGGAGCCATGGTCGAAGGTGAGGCGGGCGGCAGCGCGGAGCACTGTGGCGCAGTGGATGGGCTGCGCGCTGACGTTTGGCGCATTCAAGGCATCGTTCGGTGCGACATCGACGGCGCGAGCTTTCGCATCCAAACAGGAAGAGCCTCGAGTGAAGTCGAGGACTTCGCCTGGAGCGGCGATCGCATTTGGGGCATTTTCGAGCGGCCCGCCTTTCGGGGTACCCCAACACTCAGTCGCTCCATCGCCGGCGCAACGCACGCCGCCGCGCGCGTCCGCTGGGACCGCGCGCCGGGCTCAGGGCCAATGACCGCTCACTGGCCCGCCGATGGGCCGGTGGATTGGCGCGCGAAGGTCGTGTGCCTGCCACCGACCGCGCTTGGCGTGGAGCCCCTACCGGGGCCGGGGCCCACTTCGGGAATCGTGCTGCTGCGTTCTTGGGGCGCGGTGGGGGCTATCTCCCGTAGCCCAGCACTGGAGGTCGATTGCGACGCGACGAACGGCGACCTGGCGATTCGAATGCGATGGATGGGCGACGGGATCCCTCCACCGACGATCGAACTCGATCTTTGTTGGGCACGGACTACGGCGACCGAGCGGGTGCGCCTGCCGTTCCCCGGACGGGGGATCGATGCTCGGTTGGATGACGGAACGACGGTTCCGCACCGGACTCGCGTCGGGCTCGACGATCTCTACGGAATCCGCTTGATAGCGAATGCACGATCCGCGACCGTGATGCTGAGTTTGAGCGGTCGCGCGCAGGTTCGGCGCAGTCGGCACATCACACTCTCCCCCTCGCGAGAAGCCAAGCGCGTTGAGGTTGCGCCAAGCGAATTCCGAGAACCGATCGAAGAGTTCTTCTCCAGCACGGCACTGCTCGATGCGGACGTTGAGTTCTCGCTCGTCACCGAGGATGGCGATCGCTTTGACCTGCTGATTTCGCGCTTCACCAACACACTCGATCGTAGCGATCCTGACATCTTCACGAGGGTGGCCTCGCAAGACTTGGATCTGCTGGCGGTCCGCCTCGACGAACTCGGGGGTGTTCCGCGAGCCGTGAGTCGCTCCAGCGGCGGACATGGCTGGGTCTTCGACGCCGCCGAGTACACGCCGGGCCCTTGGCTGATCTATCCGGCCGCCTGGTCGCGCCAAGGCTGTCGGCCTTTGCTTCGCACTGTTGTCGATGAAAGCGATGCCGCCGCGACGTCTGAGCTTGGCCATGCGATAAGTCGCCCCACGACGGCGCGCGCCAACTCGATATCGAACGAACTCAAGCGACTCGCCGCAGACCCACACCGATCGGGATGGCAGTTGCTGGAGGATTTGGCTCGCCACATGGGGCACGTCCACTTGGCCGCCCTTGATGTCTGGACGGCGATTGCTGCCGACCCGCACTCCGTCGCGCACTTGGCGTTGAGACCGGGGTTCACCGATGCGTTCGTCCAGAAACTCGGCGTCGAATTGCCCTTTTGCTGGGAGCTTGTTCCATTAGACGCCTGGGTCGCGGCGGCTGACGCCGCGCGCACCGGGGCGTCCGCGTTGGAACTTCCGCCTCAGCTGGTCGATTCGCACCTGAAGGATCGCGCGATGCGAATCCTCGAGGTCGCACCGTCGCTAGAAGCGCTGCTGAAGATCGCGACCCGCGAGGAAGTGCACCGCCCAGTTGCTGGGCTCGACCGCGCCCTCCACGCGATGCTCTTTGCCGGTGGCGACTGCGCACTACAGCGAACGTTGCTGCGCGTCGATTCAGGTCAGCCGCCACTGCGCGAACTCGCGGCGGACTTGCGCGAAACCCTCGATGCCCAGCCCGATCTGCAGACGCTTCTCCCAGGGAGCGACGTTGCACCCGCTTGGAGACCTGCGATCGAGTTGCCGGTCATCCTTGCCTACTATGCGGTGAGTCCACGAAGGCGCCCGAGGTGGTTCGACGCTCCGGACTCAGCGCTATCCATCCGCCACTTCCGGCGTCTCTACCCGGAGTGGTTTTCTGAGGCCTTCGCGCTCACCAGCATGCGGATGCTTTCGCGCGGCACAACAACGAATACAGGGGAGCCTTGATGTCGCAACCGTATTTCTCTGCTCTCTTGCCGCAGCTGGCGCAACGCGCCGCCGATGCGACTGTGAACGTTCTCGGGTACTCGAATACTGCTTTGCGTGAGCACCTGCGCGAGGTCTTCGGGAACCCGATAGGTGTCGATGGATGTTTTGTTGGCGACCCGACGTTCGAAGCGACCTTTAGCTGGGAGGAGGGCGAGAAGCCCTTTGGCGACTTCGGGATCGATCAAGGCGGCTTTCTGTCGCCCTCGCTGATCCGAAACATGGCGCGCCCGCCAGCGTCATTGGCGAAGGACTACACCTTCGGTTCGAAGCGGCACCCATACACGCATCAGGCCGAGGCATGGGAACTCTTGTCTCGGCCATCACCGCAATCCGTCGTCGTCGCAAGCGGAACAGGCTCGGGCAAAACCGAGTGTTTCATCGTGCCGGTCTTGAACGACCTCGCGCTGGAAGCTGAAACTTCAGACGAACCACTCGAGGGTGTTCGAGCGCTTTTTCTGTATCCGCTCAACGCGCTCATCAACAGCCAGCGCGAGCGGCTCGCTGCGTGGACCGCTGGCTTCGGAGACTCCATTCGATTCTGTCTCTACAACGGCGAAACTGAGGAACAGGCGAAGCCTGGTGGCGCTGAGTGGCCATCGGAGGTCGCGGATCGTAAGGCGCTGCGTGCGTCACCGCCGCCCATCCTGGTCACGAACTCCACCATGCTCGAATTCATGCTCGTGCGTGCGCAGGATGAGGCGATCCTGCGTAAGTCGGCAGGGACACTGCGCTGGATCGTCCTCGACGAAGCGCATTCCTACATCGGCTCGCAAGCGGCGGAACTCGCGTTGCTGCTGCGCCGGGTCCTGCATGGTTTCGGGGTTTCGCCCGAATCAGTGCGCTTCGTCGCGACCTCCGCGACTATTGGCGATCCGCGAGGCGAGGCTGGCTTGCAGCTACGCCGCTTTCTCGCTGATGTTGGTGGTATTCCCATCGACAACGTTCACATCGTGGCTGGCAGCCGCGATGTCCCGAGACTCGAACGTCCGCCCACGACGCTCGACGATCTGGAGCAGCTCGCGGCGATTTCGCCGGAGGTGACCAACAGCCAAGAGCGCTACGACGCCTTAGTCGCGAATAGACGCGCGCGCGCGATCCGCGCGGCAATGCTCAGGCCGGATTATCCCAACGTCGCGAAGCTGAGCGAGATCCGTGGCGCGCTGCGCGCGGTCGACGGTCGCGAATACTCGGAGACCGAGACGCTCGCCTGGTTGGATGTGCTGTCCTCGACGCGCAACGGAGAAGACGAAGCGTTTCTTCCGGTGCGCGGACACATCATGCACCAGACGCTGCCTGGCCTTTGGGCATGTGTCGATCGCAACTGTAGTGCGCGGCGTGGCCCGCTGCAGAGTGCGGAGTGGCCATTTGGCGCGGTCTACCGAACGACTCGGCAGTTCTGTGAGTGCGGCTCGCCCTGCTACGAGGCCGTCAGCTGCGAGCCGTGTGGCGCAGTGCATCTGCTGGGCTTCATCGCCGGGGATTCCGTACTTCAGTTCGAGGACCGCGAACCGGTCGACGAGTTCGAACTTCACCAGGACGCAGCTGCGCCGGAAGGTGATGCCGAGGACGATGAAGACGAAGCCTTGACGCTGGAGGCGCGGGTGCTGATCTGCGGTGGCACCCCCGAGAGTGGTGATCGCTACTACATCTCGCGCGAGCGAGAGTGCCTTGATGCCCCTGTCGAAGGGGCCTGCGAGGTCGCGATGGTCGCTGACGCGGGGCAGGGACTGACATGCCCACGGTGCCAAACACGCGAGAGTCGCCGGCGTGAGGTGTTCCGCTCAGCGCGTATCGGCGGCCCCCTCCTGCTATCAACGATCGTCCCGACCCTGCTTGAGTTCGCGCCCGATACGGAGCCCGCGCTGGAACTCCCAAGCCGCGGGCGCCGCATCCTTGCCTTCAACGATAGCCGACAGGGAACCGCGCGCGCTGCGACCAGGCTCCAGCAGGACGCTGAGCGCACGCATGTGCGTGGTCTGATTTACCACCATGTCCTTCAACATCGCAGCACGGCGAGTTCGGCCAAGCTTGTCGAGCTGCGAAATGAGATCCAGGTCTACGAAAAGCTCATCGCGGACGTGGGGCCGAAACCTGAGTTGATTCAGCTGAAGCAAGAGAAGTTGGCCCGCGTTGATGAGATTCTCGCCTCCGGAGTCTCGTTCGAAACACTTCGAGCCAACATCGCAAGCACGAATAGCGATCTGCAGCGAATGCTTCGGACCTATCAGCACTACGCCCCAGTTTTCGAAGGGCCCGAAGCCCAGTTCCAGCTTGCAGGATTACTTCTCGCGCGCGAGTTCGCGCGCCGTCCTCGGCGGCTCAACAGCCTCGAGACGATGGGCATGGTCGCCGTGTATTACCCCGCGCTGGCGGCGGTGCGCGTGGCGCCGCCGGCATGGCTGGATGCCGGACTCGGCGTGAGCGACTGGCAAGACTTTTTGAAGACCGCGCTGGACCACACGGTCCGCGGCGGCGGTAGCGTCGCGCTCCCGATTCCGTGGCATCGCTGGTTGGGCATGCAGTGGCATCCGAATGCGTTGCTTCCGATCGATCGAGATAAGCGCCGGCGACAGCGCAACTGGCCAAGCGTCTCGAAGAGCGGTCGGCAGAGCATGCTCGTCCGCTTGTTGGCCGACGTGCTGCACCTACAGGTGACGAAGAAGGCGGATGCCGATCGGATCGACAGCTTGATGCGAGCCGCGTGGCTGACGCTTCGTGAATGCGGACTGCTGGAGCCGCAAGGCGATGGCACTGGTCACATGCTTCCAACTTCGGCTATGTCCTTCCGCATCGTCGACAAAGCCTGGCTCTGTCCGGTTACGCGGCGATTTCTCGATACGACGGTTATCGGCTTCACGCCGTATCTGATGCCCGGCCAGGCGATCTGCGCGCCTCGCGAGATCCCTGTCTATCCGCATGCGTTCGGAGGTGGAACGCCAAGCTTCCCCGATCGCTTGGCGCAAGCTCGCGATTGGCTGACCTCGACGAGTGCGGTGCGCGCGCTGCGCTCCGATGCCTTGTGGTCCGATCTGCACGATCGCATTGTGGAACTGATGCCGTACTACGCGACCGCGGAGCATTCAGCGCAGCAGTCATCGAAGCGTCTGAAGGCATACGAAACCCAGTTCAAGCGCGGCGACATCAACCTGTTGTCGTGTTCGACGACGATGGAGATGGGGATCGACATCGGCGGCATCAGCATGACGGCGATGAACAATGTTCCGCCGCACCCAGCGAACTATCTGCAGCGAGCAGGGCGCGCAGGGCGTCGCGGTGAATTGCGTTCTTGTGCGGTGACGCTCACGAAGAGCAACCCTCACGATCAGGCCGTCTTCGCCGACAGCAGCTGGGCCTTCAATCGGAAGATGCACGCACCGGTGGTGTCACTGAGCAGTTCGGTCATCGCACAGCGACACGTCAATGCGTTCGTTCTCGGACGGTACCTGAAGTCGCTGATACTCAGCGAGAACCTGCACAAGCTGACGACGGGATGGTTTTTCGCAAATGTTGAACAAGCTCCCGTCGAGCAGTTTGCCGCGTTCTGTCGCAGTGAATCGACACCCAAGCTACATCGAATGGCAGATGGACTGCGGATACTCCTGCGTGGGTCGGTGTTCGAGTCCGTCGCACACGAAGACATCCTTGAGCAGACTGCCCAACTGATTGTGCTCAAGGCCGAGAGTTGGCGGCCGGAGCGTCGTGCACTCGCGAAATCATTGGATGGCGCGCAAAGTTCCGAGATCGCCGCAAGGGCAGTGCAATTCCAGATCAAGCGTCTCGACGACGAGTACCTGCTACGCGAGCTTTCGACCTGCGGCTTCTTGCCGGTCCACGGGTTTCCGACTTCGATCGCGGCGTTCGATCCGCTCACGCAAGAGGAGTTCCAGCGGCTCGCGAAAGTGACGAAGTACCGACAGGACAACCTCTTACGCCGCCGTGATCTGACGAGCCGAGATTTGCCAACGGCGCTACGCGAGTACGCACCGGGGTCCGACGTGGTGATCGATGGCCGCGTGTTCACGTCCGCGGGTATCACGCTGAACTGGCACATTCCCGCATCAGAGAGCGAGGTCAGCGAAGTTCAATCGCTGCGCTATGCCTGGTGGTGTAACCGCTGTGGCGCAAGCGGTTCGGAGGTGACACTCGACCGTGCGTCGAACTGTCGGAGCTGCGGTGAGGAGACCGCTGAGCGCCGATGCTTCCTTGAGCCTGCGGGGTTTGCCGTGGATTTCTCCGCCGGTGAACCGCACAACGATGTCAGCCGCACCCGCAGCCAATTGTTGGCGCCGGAGTGGGTCAGCGCGGATGGTCCGTGGACCGACCTGCAGGAGGGGCGGATCGGACGAAGCCGTGCGTCGAACCGAGGGCACGTCTACTACCACAGCGCAGGGCAATCCGGTTTCGGTTACGCGGTCTGTTTGGTGTGTGGCCGCGCCGCTTCGATGCCGGGTCCGTCGATTCTGCCGACAGTATTCTTGGCGCCGCACTCGCGGCTTCGAGGAGGGGGAGGGCAGGATCGAATCTGCGAAGGAACTGACTGGTCCATCAAGTCCGACATCGAACTTGGGCACAAGACCTTCACGGACATCTTGGAGCTTCAGTTGCGGGACCGCTCTGGTGCCTGGCTGCAGCGCGGAAAAGCAGCCGAGACCCTCGCGCTGGTACTGCGCAACGCAGTCGCGAGAAAGTTGGGAGTCCAGCTCTCGGAGCTGGACTGTGCAACGCGCGAAACGCTCGGATCCGACGGCAAGCGCACCGCGTCGCTCCTCATCTTCGATCGCAACGCGGCTGGCTACGCGACTGCCGTAGCGACTGATGTCAGCTCTCTGTTCGTGCCGGCGCGGCAGATGCTCTTGTGTTCCGTCGAATGCGACTCCGCGTGCTCCGCCTGCGTACTCGACTTCGATCAGCGCCACGACGCCGCCCGGCTGGATCGGCACGCGGCGCTGGAATTCTTGACGGACGATTGGTGCGCCGCCATCGAGAACTGACCGGGGCCTCCTCACTCGGCCCCTATAATCCCGCGAAAACGAAACGAATAAGGAAAACGGCCCGACCATGCTCACCGTCACTGTCCAAGCCTTCGCCGACGAACTCTGCCGACCCGTCGAGGAAATATTGGGACAGCTTCGTGATGCTGGGATTCCGGTAGCGGGCCCGGAATCAACGATCACGCCAGGCGACAAGCTCGCGCTATTGAACCGGCTTCGTTCAAAGAGCAGCGTCGCTCTCAGTTTGCCTTCGGGGACACCGCATGCGGTGCCGATGCCGGAGGCGGTGGCTCCTACTGGGTTCGTCACGATGCCGGTGATGGGGCTGCAGGAGATGATGGCGTGGGCGGCAGCAGATGCCCACATCGAGGCTCCGGCGTTCGTCACGCTTGAGCGCTACAGAGCGTACGTGGGACGACTCACCCCTCAGAACATTCGCTTAGTCGTCGATGACCTGAAGAAGCGACGGCCGGAATCATTCGCCGATCTCGGGGCGAAGCCGAAACAGGACGAGCTTGCGGAGTATCTATATCAGCGTCGTGAGAAGGCGCTGCATCTGGCGCTGTTTCGAGAGTCCTGCGATCGCCTAATCGGCGACGATAAGAAATGGATGCTTCGGGAGTACGATCAGATCGTCAGGGAAATCCCTGGCTGGAACAAGTTACCGCACAAAAAGTGCCGCGAACTCGTCATCGAACGCGCCGTGGCCACTGGCCGTGAATGGGTGCTGGAGATCGCGATTTTTTTCGAGTTGCACTCAGGTGTGCTCTACCGGTCCGCCTCGACGAGCAATCGCAAGAACATCGAAGAAACGCTGGCGGCCGAGTTTCCCGCTGTCGGTGGCTTGCGTGACTATGCCGCTCGGCTGTTCCGAACCTTAGAACAGACAAAGCGCGACACGGGGATTAAGGAAGTCGCGCCCGTTTCGAGTGAATCGAGTGCCGCGACCACCGTGCCGATCGCTGTAGAACTGGTTCAGCTCCCACCTCCGGTGACGCCCCACGACTCATGGGCCGCGAGTCTTCACGAGCTACGGCTCGCAGTCGCGGCGCTCGATGAGCTTGAGCACCCGGAACTGCCAGAGCGCATCAATGCACTCTCTGCGATTGTCGGTCAGCTCTCTTCAACGAGTGCGGCTGCGCTCGCGGAACTCGCTTCGCTGAGCGCTGTGTCAAAGGAGCTTGAGGAGCGCTGGGGAGCTCTTCGCGAGTTGTCCATCGCGTGGACCGAGGAAGACGCCAAGCCCGCGGCGAACGCGATCGCCACCATCGATGGCATCCCGCCCGTCGACATGATCGATCGGCTAGATCCGTTGATCGTCGCAGCCGAGAACGCGATCGTCGCCACGGGCGCCGCCTGGGCAGCGATAGCCGACGCGTCGGTCAAGCGCGACTCCAAACGGCTCGAAGCGGCCCAGCAGTCGCTTTCGCATGACCAAGCCAAATTGCAGAACGCGGTGAAGCTGATCGTTGAATGCGCATCGGGGGACTCGCCTTCACTATCGGCCGCGCTTCCTCCAAGCGCGATCGAAGACCAATTGGATACCGCTGTCGCTACGGATGTGTACGAAGAACCGTCGCACGAGCCTGTGAAGGCGCAGGTCACCACGCCTTCCGCGGAAGTTCTGGTGGCACCAGCCTCTGTCGAAGTCGGTCAAGCGGCAGGTCCTCCCAGCGCCGAGGCTTTGTCGGACGATGGCGGGCAATTGGCGGCAGAGCGCCAGGCGGAGAGCCTGCGCCAGGAAGCCCTCGCTGGCGTTTCCCCGGATGCCGCGATGAGCGCATTCGCTGTCTGGATCGATCGCGATCAGATTGGACTGGCGCTGGCGTTGGCGCGCATGTACGCCGCGAAGACGGGCTCAGCCCTCGGTGGTATGACGGATCCGACGTTGCAGGCGTTGGCCCTCTCGTGGGCCCAAGGCCGCGCCATCGTTTCTGGCCAGGGCGCGCTCACCGAAGTCGCGGAAGCCGTCCTGCTGGAAGATTCGGCCCCCTTCTGGGGTGGTGATGCCACCAGTCGGGTGACACTGCTCGCCCGCCTCGGGCTCGTCCTGCGATCGGCAATATTCACGTCCTACCATGAGGCTCCGTCACAACTTGCCTCGATGCTGACCGGTCAGTTCGGCGACGCGGGCGCGCTTCATCAGCTTGTCGAACTGATCAACGAGCCCGCCGTACGCGGAATCGCGCTGCAGCCCGTCATGTTGCGCAACGGACTCGACGCTGGCGTCCGCGCGTGGGAGGCACGATATGAAGAGTTGCGCTCGCTCGCGGCGGATTGGGAGCAGAAGGCTCCATTCCATCGAATCGGCTATGAAACCGGCGAGAAAATCTGGGCGCATATCCTCTCGGCGAAAGCCGATCCGGGCGAAGCACTCATCGCGATCGCCGCGCAAAAAGGAGGGATGCGGACCGAGCAGCGAACAGCGCTGCAGCGAAAGATCACCGCCTCACTGAAGTGGTTTCAGGTCGATCCTGAAAAACACATCAATGACCTCGTCACGGTCACGACTCATCTCCGCACTAAGGGCCGCATCCCGTTCGGCGGTCCAAAAAACAAGTTGCTCGACAATTACGCGGCGACGGAGTCGCTGTTACGTCAGGTCTTCCATCATCTGGACACGCACCCGGATCGCCACGGTCGAGGTTCCGAGGCGTTGGTCAGCGACTTCTCCGAGCGACTTCACGAGTCGCTGACGAGCGCACTCAGCGACTTGAATGCCAGGGAAAGCTTGGGGCCGCTGGAACGGGCTGCGGTAAAGGCATGTTCCGAATCGATTCGTGGCCTGCAGCGAGAACTCGCGGGCGAGCAACTTCCGTCGCAAGACCCGTGGCCATTGGTTTGGCAGCCCGTTCTCTGGAGCGACTTCGCCGTCGACTGCACAGGCGCGCCAATCGAGGTCTCCACGGGGACCGATCCGCTTGAACAGGCTGAGGGTGCCACTGCGCTCGTCGCGCTCGTGGAGCGGGCCACACTCGTGGACTGGGCCCCGCCGATCACATTGGTGGCTTTGGATTCTCATCTGGTAGCCGGCCGGCTATTGCCTGCGCGTCGCTTACTCGATTTGAACCAGGGGGAATTCCCGGAGCAAGAGGCGCTGTACCACCACCGGGTCGAGGAAGAGCGTCAATCGTTGGAGCGCGAGATCAACGGTGCTCGTCGCCGCGTTGCGCTCGCGAGTGCTGTGAGCGTCATCGACGACGCCGCGAAGCGTCGACTGGAGAGCCAAGTCGAGTTACTGGGTGCTTGGGCGGACAAACTGCCGCTCGCAAGCGCGCTCGATCGCGACGAGCATCCTCCGGTAGGCGACTTCGGTGCGGCGCACGCTTACCTCGCCCGCGAGGTCACGCTGCCCCTCGAAGGGCACTTCGCGCTGCTAAGCGCGACGCTGCGGGCAGAGATCGATCGCACCGTGCCGACGCTGCAACCTGAAGTACGAGATCAGGTCGACCGCGTCCGCAAGCTGATTGATAGTGGCGACCTCTTCGTGGCGCGCGATTTCCTGGCGATGCTTCGCGAGGGCCGCCGTCTACCGGAAGACAGCCATCGCAATCACTCGCTGCACGAGTTCACCGACTTTCTCGGCGCCGTCGCCAGCGCTGGTCTGGTGAACCCGGTCGGGCTGATTGAAAAAGGGGAGTTTCCCGAAGCGATCAAGCGGTGGGTCAAGCAGAACGAGGACGCGGTTCAGTTCCTGCAGGCTTGGACGAAGCTGCTCAAGCCCAACTCGGAGTTTCGGCGATCCGCTCTTCGTGACTTCTTGGACCGCCTGAAGGTTCCGGTCATGGACATCGAGTCCACGCGCGCGGAAAGTCCCGGTGAGGAGATATTTCGCGTCCGGCTACGTCCTGGGAAAACCATTGCGGACGTAATCGCGGGCGTGACGTTCGTTACGCCGGATTGGGGAAGTGGCTCGCAGGGCGAGTTCTGGGTGCGCGTTCTTCCGCAGGGCAAGCTTGACGCGGAAGCTGTCATCTCCAACACGCGATACCCGACTTCGCAAGGCGACGGCCCTGGCTTGTTGCTCGCCCGAGCGCGTCTAACCGCGAGCGATCGAGAAGAGCTCGCCCAGCGCAGCGTTCGTGGCGACACACGTATGCGAACGATCGTCATCGACGATTTGCTTGCCGCCTACCTGGCGATCAGCGGCGGCTCGCAGTTGGGGACGCTCATGGCTATCGGCCAGACGAGCATGCGCACCAACCCCTACGTCAACGACGCCGCGCTGCCCGCTGAGATGTTTTACGGCCGCCAGGAAGTGCTGGACGACCTGCGCAATCGTCGCGGCGCAGCACTCGTCTATGGAGGCCGAAAGCTCGGAAAAACCAGCCTGCTGAAGGACCTTGAGCTCAAAGCAACACTCCCGAGTGAAGGTACTTACTTCGTCTACGTTGAAGCGAAGACGCAGTTCGCGCCGAACCAGCGTGATCACCAGGATGCCGCGTGGGATGCGATCGGCCGGGCGCTGTCCGAGCGCGGCGTGAAGCTTGAAATCAAAGCGGGCGCGGCGCGCAGCGCAGTGCCGAAGGCGATTCGTGAGTACCTCGCACGCGAGGAGAACTCCCGGCATCGCATCGTGATGATGATCGACGAAGCGGACACTTTCGTCGCGCGAGACGAACAGCACGAGAACGCAGACGGCTTCCCTGTAATCGGCGCGATGAACGGGCTGATGCAAGAAACCCAGTCACGGTTTCGATTCCTGATCGCGGGTCTGCACAACGTCCAGCGGCTCATCACTCGACCGAACTCGGTGCTCGCGCAGTTCGGCACGCCGCTCCCGATCCAGCCGTTCATGGGGACAGAACGCCAGGCCGGATACAACCTAATTACACAGCCCCTTGCGGCCCTCGGATTCGAATTCGAATCTCCCGACTTGCCCCTGCTGATCTTGTCGCGGACAAGTTTCTATCCATCACTCGTACAAACGTTCTGTCAGGCCTTGCTCGCAGACCTGCTGCGCCTAGGGTGTCGACGTTCGCCCAGCTACACCATCACCGCAGCCGATGTGAAGCGCGTGGACAATTCGCCCGAACTCGCAGAGAACCTCGGGTTCTGGTTCAAGATCACCCTCGAGCTGGACAAGCGCTACATGCTGATCGCGCTGATGTTGGCCGAGCGCCACTACGCGGGTGGTGAAAACGGCCAGTCAATGTCCAGTGATGAGCTGCGACGCATGGCGCTCGAAACAAGCGAGAAAGCGTTCGCGCCCCAGGACGCTCATGTCGTCGACGTGCTACTCGACGAGTTGCAGCGATTGGGCATCGTGGTTACGGAGTCGGGTCGCCACTCGCTGCGGTCGCCGATCATCGCCTCTGCTGTGGGACTTGTCGAACAAGTTCGAAGCCGCCTTGAGGACTTCGATTCTTGGCTCGAAAGCGAGAACTTCGAGCAGGACAATGAGCGCGTCGCGCTGACTGGCGGTGAATTCCTGCCGATGGCACCGGAGCGCTGTATGACGATGCTCCGAGGGGATAGCCGAGTCACCGCGATCCTAGGTACTGAGTGGGCCGGCGCCAGCGCCGTGGTCGAACTGTTCAAGGACAAGCGGGCGTTGCAACGGTTCGACGTGGAGGCAAAGCCCGTTCGCAGCCCCGGCAACACAGCAACTGCGCTGACGCAGTTGGAAAATGATTTGAGGAACTCGGTTAGCGAGCGATCTGCGCAGCGAATTCACGTTGTCGGGCCCGACTTGCCGTGGGATGGACGGTGGGTCAACCGTCTCGTTGGGCAGTCGCGCGAGGTGCTCGAAGCCAGAAACGCGAAGATCGTCTTCATCGGGGGGCTCGATCGGCTCGCCGAGTTGTGGACGGACGATCGTGGGTACTCGGTGAATGTCGAGGGCATGACACTCTGGTCTGAGGCTGCTATTCGTCACGCCGCGCGCATTCGAAACGTGATGAAGGGCTTTGCCACCGATGCAGCCTACAAATGCCTTATGCGAGCCAGCGGTGGCTTCAACGCGCTGGTGATGAAAGGTCTCGCACTTGCGAAGGCCCAGAAGCTCGTCGTAGACGACGATCACGCGCTCGCCGATGCGCTCGGGGTTCCTCGCGACATGCCCGCTCTTTACGCGGCACTTGGCGTTCCAACAGAGATCATGGACGTCGTCACGGAGCTCGCGTACGAGGCATTGCGGCCTGAGGACGTCCTCAAGCGCATTCGGGCATCTACAACTGACGTCCCGCCGGAAGCTCATCTACGGCGCCTGGAGCTGAGCGCCGCGCTCGCGTTGAATGCCGATGGGCGTTTGCAGGTAAATTCGCTCATCGAACTGCGCATGCCATGAACGGGCTTTTCTTGCCCTCATGGTGGAGTTATCCGCTGGTGGCGCGTTGGTTGCAGGACGCGGCCGAAAAGCTGGACGCCGGGAGCAGCCTCATCGTTGTCAAGCCGCGGCATGCGCCGGCGCGGCTCGACGATGCAGTGAGCTATGCAATCGCCACTGGAACGCATCTCGCGTACCGTCAAGTTCACCTGCACCGAAATGACGTTGTCGCAACTTCGATTTCGGATGCCTTGGGTATCGGCCACGCGCCACTTTCGATCGCAACACAGCAGGCTCCATACTCTGAAACGGTCCTCCACATCACCTGCGAAGCGGACGCAGAGGCGGACCTGTTCAAGTTTCTGGCGCAGTACGTTCGCATGCCGGCCGCAGCGAATCGAACGCGGATCTGGACCGAGCTCCCTCAAGAGAACGCGAAAGTCCTGGCAAACTCGTCGAAGAAGGTGCACATCGCGACTTGGCGGGGACTGTTCCAGGCGTCGGATACGGCGATTGCTGCTGCGCAGTTGATGCGCGATCGACCTGGCCCCGGCCCTTGGCGCCTTACAGAAGCGATCGTGCGCGAGGTTGGCGGCTGGGATTACGACTTCATGGAGATGCTTTCCCGCCTTGACGACGCGACGTTGCTAGACCTCCCCAACCACCTGCGCCGTGAAGTGAAGCTCGATGCCGAGGCACAGCGACGTCGGACCTGGCTTGATGGGGGCGTGGAAGTCAACGTCCCAGTGCAGGGAGAACAGCACTCACTGGTTCTTGCGCAATTACCCAGCCAGGATCTGGAACTTCGATTTCTCGGAGCGCAGATTTCAGCGCTGCTGCCGTGGCTCGAAAACATGCGCCCCGATGTGCTGCGCCGAGTTGCCCCGCTCCTGCGCAAGAACGGGACAAATACGGTGGGCTCCGACTACTACGACCTCGAGTACGGCGACGTGTTCAAACACATGCGTGCCGCGCACTTACTCTCCACATCAGAAGGGCGGCTCGTCTTGGTTTTTCGGAATGCCCGCAATCGCCTTGCGCATCAGGAGCCTCTTGAGCAAATGCACCTCGACGATCTCTTGCGTAACTGCCGCCTCCACAGTCTGCTTTGAAATGAACTTATCAGCGCATCGGCCTTGGGGGGGCCGCAAGAGGCATCCTGGACGCCGGGATCGAACTGCTGGCGATCTGGGATTCGATTGCCGCTGAGGCCCCCAGTGATCGAGCCTTGATCGATGCCTGGGCTGACAAAGTCGGCCTCCGCGAAGGACGACAGCTTCTCGCGCAGCGATTTTGTCTGGAACAAAGATGCCAACGAGTATCGCCGCCGAAGACCATCCGCTGCTCAGTGAACGTCAGGCTTTTGCCAAGGAGAGAACGCATGTCATGAAGGAAGACATGATCATCTACCGCGCGAGCCAGCATCACTGCGTGGCGTGACCACTGAACCGCGCTGCTGCCCAAACGCCACTAATAGGACGCTTTCAGCTGTGAAAGGATCGTCCACAACTCATTCACGCCGGCGGCCCCTCCGGCGATCTGGCGTGGCAGTGCGACGGGGAAAGGGGCATCGGTCCGGCACTTCTCGGCGAAGCGGATAAAATTCCGATCAGCAGAGATGACGATGTCTACATCAATCAAATGGGAAGCTAGTGCTGAATCGGTTGGCGTTCCCGTGGTAACTTTATGAAAAGCCTGCAGGAGCTCGAAGGCGCCACGAAGCCATTGGCGTGGAGCATCGTTGGGAACGATTTCGTAGAACCACATCTCGGTCAATGATGCTGGATTTGCAGCTATTTTTTCGACGTTGATTTCGCTGTCGAGCCACTCTCTATATGGGCTTGCATAAACGGATAGCTCGGCAAATAGAAAGTGCAGGCTGGGTACGCGCCAGTATTCGACTGGACTGCCTCGCCATCCGGGCAGGTCAGCCGCGGGGATTCCATCCACTTGGGTTAGCTTCAGATTGGCGATAGAAAGCTTCCGAGCATTAACTCGCTTACGTATCTGCTGTGCCTCTTCGAAAGCAAGGAGTGTCTCTCGTTCTCCCCGAACGTGCTCGTCTGTAAAAGGGGGAGGTATGTCATGTCTGGCTCGTTCCCAAAAGCCTCCATCTTGCCGCTCCCAGTCCTCGCGCAGGCGACTCACCTCTGTTAGGTCTGGAGGAGCAATAAGCCAGTGTGGACGAAGCCGGCGAATCGCAGACTTGATCTCGTCGGCCTCAAGAAACGCCTCCGGCATCAGCCTAGTCCAGCGCGAATCTGCAAGTGCTCGCAGGATATTGGGTCGAAGCACTTCATCGTTAAGCCGTAGCGCCTCATTCACAACCGCCGGTGTTACGGTGATTTCCACGCCCGCTTGGTATGCGGCCTCAGCCAGGCTATCGATGTCGCTGAAATCAACGATGTAACGCCAAACATTCGAATCTAGTAGGACGCGCATAGCCCTTGGCATCGATGAGAAATGCGGGTTGGTTGACATGCTATCCAGTTGTGCCTTCGTTCGTGAATCTGCCCTTATCGGAGGTGGCGGATTGCATCGCTGAGTCGCACCCTCGATTTTCCTATATCGGTGGTGTCGGCGGCCCCCCGCGTCAGAATAGTTGTCGTCCCGATAGACTTCTTCCTCGGGGGCGAAAGGACTCAATGACGTGGCTCGA
>NZ_JBYSYG010000023.1:0-15013 GCF_058783045.1 Hydrocarboniphaga sp. FW305-C-57
GATTGCATGCAGAATCAGCAGCGCCTTACGTGCCAATTCAGTCGACTTCTCGGGCTTTTTCTACAGCCTCAACGCCTAAGCTCAGCCGCGTATTTGCCGAAGGCAAATACGTCGGCTGGAGCAATTAGTTGGACCGGACTAGCACTGAAAGTACGGATGGAGATTCTCCCGAGGTTGCGCCACGTGCCAACTGCCACCCGTGTACTCATCTTGGAGCCTTGCGCCATCCCTTGTGTAGTGAATTTGCGAACCCATCGGTGCACCCAGCAATGGTAGGTAGTCACGTAGCACTTTGAGAGCGGAGTCGATGCTCTTGATTTCGATGTCTACACCACAGTATTCGATCGTGTCGTTGCCGTTCTCGTCTGCTTCTCCAAGCTGGCTTCCTCCACCTGAAACTGACCCCAGATCGCCTTTCCGTAGGACCTGATCCAGAGGACCTTCGTATTTGCTTCCACGGTCTAATGGTCCTATCGGGTCGGGAAGCATGAGGTACACAAACTGTTCCGCATTGAATACCTGATCACGTGGCCGATCTCGAAGAACAAGTCGTTTTAGGACAGACAAAATTCGCATCTCTTTTAGGTCCAACACCCTGCTTCACGCGCGGATTTGGCGCAGCGAAGCGAAGGCGAATACGTCGCGTGGAAGCTCTTGTTGGATCTCATTGCCAGTAGCTCCGGCCGCGCGTTAAGAAGCCAGGGTAGTTCTCGGTGCCTGCAAAGGAGCCCTGCAGGCCGGACTTAGTAACAACACCTGCAAATGACGCCGTGGGACAGCCTGACTGCGCTGAGGTCACAGTGAAACTGACGGACGAACCAGAAACCGTAAGCGGTACGACTTGAGGGGCGCCAGGCTCTCCTTCGGAGCATTGAACAACCGCCTGATACTCATTGCGGCTGTAAACAATGAAGACCTCGATACCTATGACATCTTCAGTAGCAAAGTGCATGTTGCTGTATATGCCAGTGACCCTCACCGGATCGGTGGCGTTTGCCGCCGATACCAGCGTTACAAGAGCGGCAACTGCCATGCCTTTCATGAGATCCAACTCCAATTAGGTAGAACGCAGAATCCGCCTAATCCGTGATCCATTCCGCACAACTTGGTCGAGACATTCATAACGATTTGATTCCAAAGGATTGCGGCGTTCAAAGGCGGACTGCATGGACGAATCGCCCAACCCGAGCACTCAGCTCCAGCTTCGGTTAAGTCACGCGCATCGTCAGACGCGAGGCGTGCCTACTTATCCGGGATGGTTTCGATGTATCCCTTGCGCTGTTTCTCCGCCAGTAGCTTCGCCATCTCACGCTCGGCCCGCTCGAGTGTTTCAAAGGATTTTGTGATTACCTGCCCCTTTGACCCGACTCGTCCGTACACAACCACTACATCGAGGCCGTTCACCCCGATCCGCCAGAACTTGTTGGACGTACCCTCCTGAATTCGGAATTCGCGTGTGGAGTAGCTCTCGCCTGCGGCAGTGGTGACGTCCGGCGTGGTTATGTTCGTGGCCGCAGCCTCAAAGGCCGCATCAGCTGAACCGTCAATCGACTCCTCCTCCGCTACGCCGTCGCCTGCAAGCACGCTCTCGATGCGTTCGATCACGCGCTGAGAATCACTCAGCCAATCGGCCGAGAGGACCTCGAGTACCTTCCAGCCGAATGCGCGAAGAATGCCGGGTCGGAAAACGTAACGCTCCTGTGCGTCTCTCGTGGTACTCGCGCTGTCCAGAAGCAGCCCCAACGCATATCCGTTACCCGAAGAATCCCGCAAGGCAAGGTCGCATCGGAACGTCGAACGCCCAACGTGTTCGTCGACGTCGTGACCTCGTGCACGGAGCGATCTCGCCAGGGCCTGTCGGAGCGCATCACGCGGAGCAGACTGCTGGAAAGCCACCTGCGCGCCGGCGTTGAGTGAGGCGAGTACCGACTGAGCCCGCACGCCATCACCTTTGGCGGAGCTATACGCGAACTGGAGGAATGACCGGAGCGCCGCAGCGCCGTCGTTGTGCGTGTTCGTGATGGCTTCCGCCCGAATCGTCGAAACCACCGCCATGCGGTGGCGGGCACGACTGAAGATCACGTTGAGGCGCTTCTCACCGCCGCGCTGATTGATCGGGCCGAAGTTCATCAGCATCCGCCCATCCGGGCCGGGGCCGTAACAGATTGATAGCAAGATGATGTCGCGCTCATCGCCTTGGACATTTTCGAGATTCTTGACGAAAAGCCCGTTGAACTGGCCATCATCCTCGCGGGTGTATTCGGCTTCGAGGCGCACCGCGAAAGTCGTGTCCTGTTCAGCTAGCGAATCGAGCGCCGCTTCGATCTCTGATTGCTGAGCTTCGGAGAACGCCACGATGCCCAGGCTCAGCTTGACATCGCGCATCAGCAGTTCCCGGACCATTCCAGCGATGTACGTGGCCTCAGGGATATTGCTGCGCGCTAGGTAGAGACCGTCACTGATCTGGTGAAAGCTGATGGCGCGATCGAGCAGCGCATCCACGCCCTTGGCCGCCGAGCTTTGATCGTCGGAACGCAGCGCGAGATCGTCGTCGCCACTGCTTTCGATGGACCGGTCTGGGATCGTGATCAGTCGCCCCTCGTAGAACGCGGCATTCGAGAAGCTGATCAGTGCCTCGTAGCGACTCCGATAGTGCCAAGCGAGCAAGGTGGCTGGCAGATTGCGTGCCGCTTGGTTGAGCAGGCTATCCGCGTCGAGCGTGATACCAACGCCGCGTTCGTTCTCTGATCCTTCCGCGACCTCTGCATCTCTGTCGGACGACGATGCGAAGAAGCTGGTCGGCGGAAGTTGCATTTCGTCGCCGACGATCACTACCTGCGGAGCTCGGCACAGGGCAGGAACTGCCTCTTCCATCGGGATCTGACTGGCCTCGTCGAAGATCACGACGTCGAACAGATCGGGGCGTAGCGGCAGGGTGTCGGAAACTGAGAGTGGGCTCATCAGCCAGATTGGCTTCAGGTCATCAATGACGCGTCCCGGATCTCCACTGGCGAGTTCTCGAATCGCGCGGTAGCGCATGCTTTTGCCGAACTCGTGCTCGAGTTCGCGACGTCCGGCGGCGTAATGTTTCTTAAAGAGCTTGCCTTCGGCGTCCAACTGAGTAGCCGACAGGGACGATTGGCGCACATTCTCAAGGAAGCGCTGGTGTCTCGTGGCCTGGATCAGCGCCGCATTCTGTGCCAGGACTGCCTTCTGGTCGGAGTGAGCACGCGCCGTAAGTTGAGTAAGCGTTGCCTCGTCGAATCGCGCCAGCTCGGGATATTCGCGCTGCACCCGGGAAAGGGTCTCCCATGCGACTGCCGTCTCCATCGGGGCAGGCGTGTATGGTTGCAAAAGCAGCAGGTTCTTCAACGCTTCAGGCGTCTGGTGGACCGCCTCCAGAAGAGGAAGAAAATCCGGCAGGTCCTCAAGGCGCTCGCGCAGATCCCTTAGCTGCTCGCCGATGTCCGCCAGGGACGTTGCCGGGTCTATGCGAAAGCTGGCGCCAAGCAACTTGTGCAGGAACGCGATCGGCTGCTCGGCGCGGGCCTCTTCACGTGCTTCGCGCGCTGGATCCGGTGACGCTGCAAGCTTCTGCCGAAGAGTGCGCAGTAGTGGCAACTGACGGATACGTTCACGCACGGTTTCGAGCGTCCGGGCGAAGCGTTCAGCATCGGCAATGCCATAGCGAGCCTGCAGCGCCTGTGTCGCATCGCGTTGGACTGCATGGGCGGCGTGCTCTTCAGCGAGCGATTCGAGGATTGTTCGGAAGGTCGGTTTCACCACATGCGGAGTGAAATCGTATGCGCGGAGTAAAACGCCGCGTACCCGCCACCAGGACGGCATGAACCAGCGTAGGAATGAGCCCTCACGCAACTTGACGAACCCGAGAGTCGACTGGGTCTCTTCCGGCGCCAACTTCTCTCGCCACTGCAGGTTCTTCGATACCGTCTGGCTAGCCGTCTCGGTGAGTTTTCGTACGCGCAACAACTCCTGGGTGAAAGCCGCCGTCTCCGGCGACTGTTCGTCCAGCAGTTGCGGGTGGGCGGCAGCTTGAGCGTCGGAGAGAATGCGAAGCGTCTGGGTCAGCGCCGCCGCCTCGGCGAGCGAGGTCTGACCGGTCAATAGCTGCGCATCGTCATCGAGCGGACCCTGCAATTCGTCTAGCAGGCGCTCGGCCTCGTCCAGTGCCGCTTCGATACGCTTGATTGGCGTACCGGCCATGAGCAGATTCCCGTGGATGAACCGGAAGGGATGCTCGGCCAGACTCTGGAGACCGAAACGCTCGCGCACGTATGCGTGCAGACGCCCGATCAGGTCACGGTGCTCGACAAAGCTACGATGATCCGGCAGCGCTTCGCGCTGTGAGGCAGTCAGCTCCAAGCCCGAAGGGCCGAGTTCGATCAGGCGTCGTAGCAGGGAGCGGACGTCGTGCGCCACCGAATCTGGAGCGGCCGACATCGCCTGGTCGAATCCTTCGATTCGGGATAGGGCAGAGTTCAGGCTCGCGAGTGTGGTGCCACGTGCGGTGGCGCGAAGCTCGCGCTCGTTCGGCTGGCGGATCCACTTCTCGTATCCGTCCCGAAGGTTGCTGACGAAGGCCTTTTTATCGGTCTGGGAGTCGTGAATCAGGCAGCACAAAGCTTCCAGCCCGCTTTGCTTGAGTCGATGGAACACGACGTCGAGGGCGGCGCGCTTCTCGCAGACAAACAGCACGCGACGATTGCGCGCGGAAAAATCGGCGATCAGATTGGTGATCGTCTGTGATTTCCCAGTTCCCGGCGGACCCTGGATGATGAAACTGCGCCCGGTTCGAGCCAGCTCTACCGCGGCGTTCTGTGTGCGGTCGCCTGCGACCACGCTCCACCGATCGTTCAGCGGCAGGGTCGGGGGCGCCTGCGTATCCACTGGGCGTGGCTCGATCGAAAACACGCGGTCGAAGGCCGGTACGTCAAGGCGCTCATCGATCAGTTGGTTGTAGTCGCTAACCAGCGACATCTTCTTGTAGTTGAAGTTGGCCAGCGTGACCTGAGTCAGATCAAGATCCCAGGCGTAGCGGTGGCCGGGATCCTCGTGCAGCGCGTAGGTTGAAGCCTCCGCGACATTACCCGCGGCCATGCTGGGATGACGGGGAATAGCGCCGCCGACGGCGGATCTCAGCGGCAGAGGGCGGTGCTCGATGTCCCGCCGAAACCAGGCAAGGCCTAGCGGGCGGAAGTCATCGGCCGCATAGCTGAAGTCCGGCATCCCCGGGGTGCTGCGTCGCCGCTCTCGCACCTGGCGTCGGCGTTTGAACTGCTCGATCCGTTGCATCGCCTTTTGATGGATGAGCTGAATCGAGGGCTTGTGCAGCAGACGCAGTTCGACACCCGGCTCGGAGCGGTGGATCTGAGCTTGAAGATCGGCATGAATCGATTCGAGTGACAGCTTGCCCAAGTCGATCGTCTCGGGGAGCTGGATGTCATAGAGCTGGCGCAGCCAGTGCCGCAATGCCGGATTGAACTCAGCCTCTTGCTCCGTGCACGACAGCACGAACTGGTCTCGTACCCCCTTGCGTTTATGCAGTTCGACCGGCAGCCATAGCAGTGGCGAAACAATGCGCGAGTCCGGATCTTCCTTGAGGTCGTGCCAGCGCAGAAAGGCAACCACCAGCCGAAGGTTGGAGAACCCGTACTCGGCGCGATCGCGACGCGTCTCCTGCAGGATTCGGTCAAGCGTCGGCGCCAGGTCCGGCTGGTCCTCGAATCTCAACCACTTCTGCAAGGACACCGCACTGCCGGACAAGATGTCCGCGGAGAACGTGCTGTCCCAAGTGGCGATCTGTTCCGGCTTAATGCTCTGGATCTGCATCACCAGTGGCACACTGGCCACTGTGAGGTTGGTGCTGGCCTGGGTCGGCCGGAAGTGCAGCAGACGGTTGCGCCGCGATAAGTCGAACAGCCGGTCGCGCAGGTGTGAGAGCAGCGTGGCTCGACGCGATAGCGGTCCTCGAGCGTCGCTCAACACCCGTTCGACGTCGAGTGTCGCCGGCTGGTCGCGCCAGGTCTCGAGTCTCTGCACGATTTCGGCTAGATCGGTGGCGCGGTCATGTCGGTTGAGCGCCGTCATTTCGACGATCACCGTTGCGACCACCGGATTCAAGCGGCGATTTAGGCGAAATAGGTCGTTGCGGTGGGCCGCAAACAACTCAAGATCATCGGCATCATAGAAGCTAAGTCCGCATGCCAGACAGGCTAGAATCTGGCCGAGCTGGAAGATGTCGGTGATCTCGTCGTGATGCCCCAGCATCAGTTCCCAGCATGCGAAGTCGGGCAGGTAGACCGGTCGCTGGAGCGTTTCGCTTGTTCCCGCGCGCTGCACCCGTAGATCCTGTCCTTCGATACCACCCTCGGCATCAATGGTGACGCGGGCTTCACCGACGATGTTCAGGGTCGAAGATGGTGGAGGCTGGATCGTCCGCAGGGCGCCGGTGCGCAGAACCGGGGAGACACCCTCGGGCCGTCGTAAGGCGAGCGTGCCATTGGGGTTGCAGAGGACATCGCCCCCCCCATTCATATCGGCTACACGTCCGTGCGCATGCAACTGCGCAACGCTGCGCATCAGTGGCAACACCAAGAAGAGCACATCGTCTGTCTGCAGCGAGGCGGTTGAATCGGCTTCCAACAGGTCGCGCAAGGTCGTAGATGCGGTCATGGTTTCACTCGGGCCCATTGCTTCGACAGCTTATCGAGCGCCCGCTTGTTCAAGCCCAGGTGCTGCTTGAGCGATGCGATCCACTCCTTTTCGCTACCCATATATATAGCCAGACGACCCGCCTCGATCAGGGCGTCATCCCGGATATCGGGGTCCACTAGCGCAAAGTCGAGCAACACCGTGCAAAGGAAGCTGCGGACGCTTTCATTGGCACCATCGTCCAGCAGCGTGCCCAGGTCCAGGGAAGGTTCTGCGGAGTTCAATCCTGGGAAGTACGCTTGCGCCTGCGTCGCGGTCCTCTCATTGGCCAAGCGTGGCTCCTGGAGTAGCCGGCAAATGAAGCGGCGGCAGAGATCCTGCAGTTGTTGCTGGCCGATGACGTCGAGCGACTCAAGGCTTAAGGGGCCTTCGATTCGTGCTGAGAGCCATGAAGCCAGATTATCGGCTGAGGTCCACCACGCATCGACAGCGTGAGCTCGCAGAAATCCCTCCGGGTGCGATTCCTGGCGAGAAGGAGTCTTTTCCCTGGCATCTACCTCTCGGGCCTGGCGCAAATAGGCCTCAGCGTCCACCGATGCGATTCCCGTTTGGATCTTCACCAGGGTGGAGATGGCCGGGTGGGTGGAATTCGCCGCAAGGGCAGCCCCACGGTCGGCGAACACCTCGGTATAGAGCGAGTAACGACGCGCGGTTTCGTGAAATGCCGGTGCGGCGGTGGGATCAGCACTTGTCTGCTGCAGCACGCGATCGGCCGTGTGGAACGCCCCTCCCTCGATTGTCCAAAAAATGTGATGAGACAACTCATGCCCCATCAACGCCAGCAACTCGGGCTCGGATAGCCGCTCCAGCACCGGTCCAAAGAAGACCACGTGGGCCTCTTCTGGAAGGAAGAACAGCGAGGCATTCATCGGACCATCGCCGCCTTGATAGAGCGTCACCGGAATCGTCAGACCCAAACGTTGGGCGGCCAGCACTCCCGCGGCAATCACCCTCGGATGCGACTGGTCGGTCAGCCGGTAGGTGTGCCGTAACAGGTCGGCGCGCACAGCATCGGCGTGGTCTTCCTTGGCGCGTACCGAGGACGCCCATTCCCAGACTTCGGGCTCGATCGAGCGCAAGCGTTGTACCACCGCGCGGTGATACTCGAGCGGCTCAATGGTTCTCGGACTGTGCTCCACAGTCACGTGAGAATGCTCGCGGGTCCGACGACTAGCCGATGTTCCTGTACATCGGCGACCAACACTACTAGTGCTGCGAATGACTTGCGGCCGACCATGCATGGAGTCGCATCGGAAACACCTCGTCTGAAGTGGTGTACGGCTGAGGTGAGCTCGAGCAGCGCTGTATCAACCATCAGCTGATGACCTCTGCCACCAGATACACCGATGCGGTCCGTGCACCCTTCAGCCACAAGCGATAGGCCAAGAACATTTCCCCTTAGGAATTTCTCGCACATACGATATCAATCGAGCGTCCAGGCCAAAAGCTTGTCATGCAATCGACTGATGAGAGCGCCACTCGGCACGCAGACTCCTACGCCTTGCACGTGCTGGTCAGGCAGTCGCAATGCTGCAGATTGCGCAAGGATGCAAAATGACAATCAGCTGAGCAACCGCAGCATTCAAACTGATCGTTGGAGAAGTAGTGCTATCACGCACACTTGAATTGTGCTTGGTTGCAGGCCAAAAGCCGCTCGTGGACGAACCCAATGGAGCTAGTCGATCTCGCTTATCCGTAAATGCGGTTTGTCTAAATTGTTGCTCGGATCCTTGCTCATCCCTCACCTTCTAACTGGCAGTAAACGCAACCAAGGGGCGAGCAAAATATCGATCTCATCCCAGAGTTCATAGTGTTCCCCATTCGGCCAGAGGCGATCACGTTTTGCCTGATTTGCGGGTGATGTCACCTTGAATCGACACGTTATTGAAGTGACTTTCGGCAACCGATTTCTCGATCTGATGAGCTCAGCGACACAACCAAGTAAAGGGGGCGCGAGTGGAAAAGGACTACCGCATCAACAGTGCAGAATTTTGGTACGAACCCAATTACACGGGGGAGAGCTTCAAACATAAGGTGCGGTCGGACTTCACCTTCCCGGAGAATTTGCCGCGAGAGTTTCCATTTCAGTCCATGAAGCTCCCTCGGGGCGCCAGAATCAACTGCCGCGAGCCGCACATTTTTGAACCCATCATGATTGGGCCTGGCGACTACCCGAACGTTGGTCAGCAGTTGGCGAAGTGCAGGGAGTTCGCTGTGTTTTATGACGATGACACCGCAGCCTACATTCGCATAAAGCTTGTCGGCGCTAGAAAGGAAGCCTACACACTTCAATTCGACGCGCAAGGCCTAGACGAACTAATCGTTAAAAATTCCGAGGTCGGATCGAAAGAAGACAGTCACGTGGGGATCGTGCTCACCGACGACATCATTCGATGTGACCTCAGAATCCGTGATGTCGCCACGAATGTGTATCTGGCCACTGGCGCCTGCAATTTCAAACTAAGCCTCAACATGTTCCGAGACGTGCAGATCGAAATCCTCGACCTGCAAATGGACAATCACGTTGAGAAGGTTCGAGTCACTGTCAAGGGCGACACCCTTGAGCGTTGGAGCGAGCTGACATTTACTGTTGAGGATGAGCGCTAGTCGCACGAGGCTGGGATGATTCCAGTCGCCAGACGTTCCAACTTCCCTTTTTGCTTGGCCCTGAAGGGGCTTTGGAACGCTGGAAGTCCCATGGGGGCAAGGTGGCCAAGCAGCGAACCTCGTAGGTTTGGAAAGCATTAAAACGGGGTGGGAAGGGCTGCGGCGCTGCGCTTCGAATCGACACGTTGTTGATGTCACTTACCGGGTCGTGTCGAGCAAGGGATCGTGCCGCCGTTCTTCGCGTGCTTGGCCCTCCCTTTCCGTGGCGGGTTCCGCCAGCCGCTTTGAAACGGGGGGCGAACTCGGCGCTGCGAGCGCCGACGGTGTCGGGCCTTCTCTCCCTTTGGACGGAACGGTCGTAAACCGCCGACATCGTGATTCTCATGCGTTCGAAATAACCCTCTTCGCGAGCTTCGGCGACAGTGGTTTTCTCGCCGAGGTGGTTTCGCCGAGACTCAAGGGACGATTGCGCTCGTGCTCGTGCTCGTGCGCAGCGCGAGCACCGGACCGTGTCGAACGATCAGCAGCGCGGCTATCGAAGACGGCGGCTTGGCTACGCGTCACCAGGCGCAGCCGATCGGAGAGGCCTTCGGCCTCAATCCGATCGAGCGTCGCCGGCATGCCGCGAACGGCCCGCTGGTGCTCATAGCGTTCGAGGATGCCGAGTTCGGACAAGCGCGGATTGACGGCGAGACCACGGGCGTCGACGGCGAAGCCGGCGCCCCGGAAATCTCGCGGGGTTGCAGCCACTTTGTTGGGATCACGCATGGTGCCTTCGACCACAATGCTGTAGCGGTTATCGCTTGCGTACGCGATGGATTTTTCGATCCAACGGGCGGTGTCGCGATCGGTATAGAAGGCGGCCGTCGTGTCATCGCGACGGAGCAGCGCCGCATAGCGGAGCTGGTAAGGGCGAAGGTCGTCGCCGACGAGTTTCGCCGCTCCGCTTTGTTCGCGCAGCTCAGAGACGGCGAACTGGACGGCTGCGGATTTACCGGCGCCGGGCTGGCCTCCGAAGATGACCGCAACCGGACGACGCGATGCAGTGGCGCCTTTGAAAACGTGGGGATTGATGCGGCGTTCGAAAATCCGTTGATGGTCGGATTCGGAGAGGCGGTAGCGATCAGGATCGAGCGTTTCGCTCATGCCACATGGGGTTTGCCATCAACGCCCAGGTGCTGGCGAATCATGGGCGCATAGTGATCGATCGCCCGTTGAACACTGCCCGGATCCGTCGGCGAGAGCTGATCGCGCTCACGCGCCAGGCGCCGGCATTCGGCTTCGAGCTTGTCGAGCTTCTCCGCATTCGGCTCGGCTTTGCGTTCTTCGACGTCGATGGCGGACGTGCACAAAGCGATCATGTGATTGATCGTCTCGCAGGCCACTTCGTAATTGACGCCTTCGCTGACGGTCCAGGGCATGTCGGAAGCTCCTTCGAACGTGCCCACTATGATTCCTTCCCGGCCGCAGCAAAGTCGTTTGGATCGACATTGCACAAACGCGCAATGCGATTGCGTGGGTGGGATTCGCCTTGTTGAGTGGTGCCTACGGCCGGAATCGAACCGGCATGCCCATACGAGCGGGAGATTTTAAGTCTCATGCGTCTACCAATTTCGCCACGCAGGCAATGAATCAAGGGCTATCCGGAAAGTCGGCAACGTCTAGTTGAGTTCTTGGAAAGCAAGCCCGACAACCGCAGGCATACTAACCCGTCTGGCACTGACAACTCAGGCTTCGAGGGGCAGCGCCACCAGTCGGACACCGAGGGCGGTGCAGACGCGCTGGACGGTGTCCCAACGCGGTTGGGCACCGGGTCGTAATGCTTTGTAGAGCGCTTCGCGCCCGAGGCCCGCTCCTTGCGCGATCTCTGCCATTCCGCGGGCCCTGGCGACGGTGCCGAGCGCCTGAGCCAGAGCGGGCGAATCGTTTTCTTCGATCACCACCGTCAGGTATTCGGCGATGGCGCGTTCGTCTTCCAGATGCTCGGCCATGTCGAACTCAGGCAGATCCGCGATTTTCGTCTTTGCGCTCATGATTCGCCCTCGATAGTCGCAGCCAGCAATTTGGCGGCCTTGATGTCGGCTTCTTGAGTCGACTGGTCTCCACCGCCCAACATGATGATCAGCACGTCTCCACGCTGCTGGTAGTAGAGGCGCCAGCCGGGTACGAAAAACTCGCGCATTCCATAACGCCTTCCCCGAAAGGTTTGACGGTTGCCGGGTTACGCTTTTTCGATACGCCGCGCGGGCCGTCGACGGGTCAAGCCATCTTTGACGAGGCCAAACCACGGCTGAAATTCGTTCGTCGGCCGGACCGCGTACATACCGCAGTTGTATTCGATCGAATACAAAATTCTAGTTGAGCGCGCACTTATGGAGGATACGATCAGTCTGGACACATCAGCGCTGATTCAGCATTGCGACGCGCTCTGCCGCAGGTGCGGGTACGCTTGCGGAGCGCGGAACCGATCTGGTTGCCGTGGGATTCAAGAACTGACGGGTGCGGCGCCCGGCGACGGAACGATGCGGGCGATGGAAACGGCAGCTGTTGCCGCTATTGCAACGAATGGATCCATTGCTTCGGCGGTGGGTGCCGCGTTACTCACGGCGGGCGTCAAAGCTGGCCTAGAGCATTTCAATGATAGTGGATATGAATAATGTCTTTTTCGGGTTTTTTGTTTGGTGATCGCACCGTTTGCCCTAACTGCAAGAAGCCAATGTCTGTCTTGAGTCAGATTTCTTCACCGCGAGGCCGGGGTGGTTTTCCTTGTCCAAACTGTAAGGAACGGTTGGGTTTTAAGCGGAGTTACACGATCGGTGAATTGGTCGCTCTGTTTGTCTGCATTCGATTTATGCCACTTCCCAATGTGACCCCAAATTTTGGGCCAACCTGGTATGGCATGGTCGCTTCAGGAATCATCTCCGTTTTGGCGTTCGTGTTCCTCATGCGAGCTGCTTTAACGAAGCCGATGTTGATGATCGAAAGGCCTGACGGCCAGCAGGAATAAGTAGCGAGTGTCATCACGAGCGCCCCCCTCGGAGGGCGCTTTTTTTGTGCACTTTTTCGACCTCGCAGTCTTCTCATTTCGCCGACGATCCGGTGATGACCCCACGCAGCGCATAGAACGCTGGCAGCGCGCAAGCCTTCGATTTCGGGCAAGGCGGAGCGCGCGAGCACGTTCCCGAGCGAATCACCGTCAGGACTAAACAGGGAAACCACCCCGCGACGATCGCTGCGGACCCCGCTGCTCCGTTTTCGCGCTCGATCCGAATGCCGAGCGCCGCCACAGCTCGACCAACTGGCTCAAACCCGCCCCCCCCCGCGAACACGGCAAGGGGAGGGGCATCTCGGGGAGAGCGCTCCGCCTCGACCGCACTGTTGCGGTAGTGCGATTGATCCCGAAGGGCGAGACGCGCCCGCTTGCGTCCACGAATCACCTCGTCGAACCGCCATGGTCAGGGCAGACCTGACGACTACATCACATCGCCGTATTTTTTTGCAGGTTACGTATTTCTTCGCAGGCGTAAGACTTAGTGCCGGAAGTTGCGTCCGATTCCAGGGAGGGAATCGAGTATCGAAGGGGCTCTATCTGGAGGGGAAAGAGCCAGTCACGGTGTGACTTCAGGGCCATGAACCCGACTTCGAACTGGGACGTCGTTCGCAATGGATTGTCGGGGTAGGGGAAGCCATCAGCATCATGAAGACTGCGTCAGAACTTCGAAAACATCGATACCAATGCCGCCAGGGAGTGCGGAAAGCGTTAGAAAGAAAGGGGGTCAGGATCCGGCAGTGGGCTGATCAAAGAGGGTTCGACGTCCGCGTGGCCTACGGTGTGTTGTCAGGCCGACTGGCCGGCTCCTCGGGTGAAGCGAAGAAAATCGCCATAGCGCTCGGCATCGACGCCGAAGCGGAGCCCAACCGGGAGCCTGAGCAGATCCAGCTGGAATTGAAGTCCCGTTCGGGCCAGCACCCTATCGACGAGGTGCTGCCAGTGTCGGCGCCGCTGGTGCTACTACCCGAGATCGCCAAGTTGCTCGGCTTGGGCTGACCCCAACCCGTTGCGCATGCGCAACGGGCCAAGAGGAACAGGCGAGCCCTAAAGGCGGGGCCCGAATCAACGCATAAGAACTCTTGGCGTGCGGTCGGTGTTCAGCCGCCTGGCAACGCATAAGAACTCTTGGGCGTCACATTTCGGACATAGACCGGGTGCCTCTGCCTGGGGTATACGGCTCTCCAACGCATAAGAACTCCCGGAAGGGGCGTATGCGATTTCCCCTGGCAAGCTGTCTGACCTTGGTGTTCTTAGGCGAGCGGACATCGGATGACGTCTCGCTGATCGACAGGCGGTCCCGAAACCGCACTCGCTGCACTTTCGCGGACACGCCATGGGGTGCACCTCGTCTTCCTGCTGGCATTGCACCCCACAGGTTAGTCCAGCCCTCAGGCTGCATCGCGATGTGTGCGAAAGCCTCTGGCGACTTTCATCGGCCACACGCATTTGGTGGGAGCATGACGCAGTGCATCAATAGCTACCCGCTTGAGGAATGCGGAGGCGAACCGAAATGGAGAGGGTTTATAAAGCACCTGATGGTCATTGAACAGAAATAAAATGACGCTTCCTAAAGATCTTAAAGATATTAAGTTGCTGACAAAGCTGAGGCGCTTCTCGGAGGCGCTCGACGCTTGTGAAGATTTGATCCATAGCAACCCCGATCAAGCGACAGAGATTCTTCGACATCGCGCTTTAATATTTTCACTGCAAGGAGACTACGAACGCGCCGTACAAGATCGAATCCCTGTTCTGGAGTCTGATCCGAATCTAGGCGACTACTATTTAGCGGCCGACAACGCGCTGTCTGCCAGCCACTTTGAGCTTTCGGCAAAATGGTTCAAAGATGTGTTACGGCTCGGGAGCGAGCGCAAAGAAGCGTGGTTTGAATCTGCCGCCCACTTTTTGCTGGCTTATGCCGAGATGGAGCTACGTGACTATGACAATGCTCTCGCGAGCTTAGGTCAAGCGGTTACCATCGATCCTCAAGTAAAAATGCCCATCCCCCACCTGGGAATGCGGGATGGGCACTGGCTTGAACTGGAAATTAAAAAACGAAAGAAATGAAATTCTCAGCAATTTCCCAAGCTTTCGGCTGATTGCTCGCTACATTACACGCGGCAGAGTACAGATCAGCAGTACCATCAGACGCCTGCGTTTATCAATCGCCACCAGCATACGTGGCTGAAAACTAGGCACACTAGCCGGAGCCGAGATTTTTCAGGGAAAGTGAGCCGTCCATAGTGTCCGCCTTTTGTGCCGCAGTCCTTCGGAATCAAATTGTTATGAATGTTTCGACCAAGTTATGCGGAATGGGGCACGAATTAGACGGATTCCGTGTTCCAACTAATTGGTGTTGGGCGTCATGAAAAGAGATAAGTCCTGTACTGTCAGCCCGCATTTTCTGCTCTGCGTTCTAGTCGTAGGTGGTTGCGCATCTAGCCCAGCTCAGAAGGAAATATCGAGTTTCGAGCAGCGTCCGATGAGCGCTGATCTGATTGAGAGTCTTCGGAAAGGAAAGGCAACTTCTGCGGGCGGGCCATTCGCACCCCCCCCGCGTCAGAATAGTTGTCGTCCCGATAGACTTCTTCCTCGGGGGCGAAAGGACTCAATGACGTGGCTCGA
>NZ_JBYSYG010000024.1:0-14318 GCF_058783045.1 Hydrocarboniphaga sp. FW305-C-57
GGCGCGTCAGCAAACTCGATGTGCACGTCCGATAGATATCGAATCTTCACTTGAGTCTCCAGATCGACTCATCCTGTAGGTTCAACGGCCCAAACTCCTCGTGCTGAGCCGCCTGCCAATACAAGTTTGCGATCGGATCGACGATGGTCAGTCTGCCGCCGACTTTGAATTCGAAGGCGCCAGTGTCGATCCACAAGTGATTGCCGGATCGAAACGGACGACGGAGGCGCATGATCGAGTGCCCACTGATCACCAAGTCGATGCCTGGGGTACTGTCATCTTCCGACCGAAACGGAAAGCTTTCTCCGGGATCGTCGCGAAGGTTTTGGATCAAGGCCGCGTTCCGAATGCGCTCGCGGCCTCGAAACCATTCAGCCGCAGGTGTTGAGAAGAGTTTCTGAAGTTCGCTCCTGTTGACTCGAAGGTTGTATGCGTCATCCCACGACGATCCGAAGGGCACTTCGCCGTGGATAACTCCAATTCGAGATGCTGGCGAATCGACGACGAGTTCGATGGCGAGCGGAAGTTGCGAGAGGACACGCTGACATAGCAAGAGGTCCGCTTTCTCCGCCCAAAATGCCCAGTCGCCACCGTTGTTGGCCCAGAATTGAGCATTGGTAGGTGTCCCGTCGGCTTCTAGCAAGAAAGCGTCGTGGTTTCCCAGTGTGCAATAACGCATGGGGCTGTCGTCGAAGAACTTCACGACCTCAACACTGTGCGGTCCTCGGTCGATCAGGTCGCCGACTCCAATCAGGACATCGCGAGATGGGTCGTACTCGGCTGCACTCAATGCGCGTTGCAACATTTCAAGTTGTCCGTGGATATCGCCAACAACCAGGAAGCGTCCTCCTGGTGCTAGGTCGGCTGCAAATAGCTTGAGTACATCGGGATTGCGAATTTGATTCATCTGTGACCTCACATATATGGCGTGTTTCGATGGCTGCTGAGGGGCGTCGAATGGGCCAATCGCTGTCGATGCCGTCGAGACATCTTCGCTAGACGCAACGATTACAGGGCGAGAATCTAGTAGTGACGAAAAAAGAGTTTTTGGCGTTGTGGATAACGCGGTTGCAAGCCGGCCAATACGTTGGCCGACTCTCCACATCGTCGATTGATTCACCGTGGAGCTTGAGTCGCAGCTCAGTTTCAAAGCCCTGAGGCGATTCCTGGGAAATTGACGCTCTGGCGGGTAAACGACGAGGGGCGCAGATTTCTAACGGCGGTGAAATCCAAGTGGTGCCCGGAGCCGGAATCGAACCGGCGACCTGCCGCTTATCTAGCGAAAGCCATCCGCGAGGATGGGTCGGATTATAAGTCCGCTGCTCTACCGTACTGAGCTACCCGGGCAAGGGAACGCGTAACGCGTACTTGCCGGGCATATGAGGAAGTTGATGTAGCGCTCAGTCATGCCGATATCGTTGCATGTGGAATGCGGTGCAGCAAGCTTCTGCACTCGTGTTTGATGTCGAGGCCACCGCTGTTCGAGCGAGGCTAGAACCCTTGTTTGGCTGAGCCAGCATTCTGCTTCGATTGCGCATCGAGGATGCCCCATCGTTCCTTCAGCATGCTCTCCATGGCGAGCGGGTTGCTGTACCGAATCTCGATGTTACTGCCGATAACCGTTGCGGTGAGTTCAGGTCGAAGCTTGTAGTGAGCGACTTCCTCTCGGGCTTTGATGTCCGGCGTAACCTCAACGCCATAGGTCAGATCGCTGCGCAGTTCGCTGGTCTTTTCTTTGAGTGGCGTGCCGTACTTATCCTTGAGGCGCTGAACCCAAATCGCCACTGCTTCGATCTGTGCGGCCTTTCGTTTGTACGTCACGCCCCAGATCGACCGCGGCCCATTGACGGGTTGGTATTGATAGAGCGCAATCGACTCGTCTCCCCGAAACCAAACGCCGGAAGTCGTGTCGATCGCAAGCCCCGGGTTGTTGGCGACCTCGTTCGCGAACTGATCGATGCGGCCGCTCCAGCGGCCATCGGTCCATCCTTCCGAAGCCAGGCGCTTATCGGCATCGTCCTTCGTCATGCCGGCATAGAAGCCTGCGACATCGAACTTCATGAAGTCGGCTTCCGAAGTGAAATTCTTCTTCGGATTCGTATAGTCGGTGACACCTGATGCACTCCGCTTCTCTTCCGCGGAAGGCTTGGCAGGCGCATTCGGCTCTTTCTTTTCAGAGCACCCGAACAGTGTAAGCAGCGCAATGGCCATCATGATCTTGATCTGCGTCATCACACACGTCCTTTGTGGAAAATAGAGAATCTTTGCAGCGTTAATCAGAGGCTGGCGAGGCAGGCGAACCCATGGATACGCGGCTCGTCGCTGAGCGCTTAGGGAGACTGCGTCGGAATGATGGCGCGCCAAATCCAGTTGTCGCGTCCGACCGTGTAGAGCAGCCGATCGCCTTGTGCGAACGACAATCCATGAAGCGTTTGGTGACTGGTCAAGCCGGTCGGCTGGAACTGCACGCCTCGATTCGTCGAGGAAAACACACCACCAGCGTGACCTAGTGATGGAGCTACCACTTGGCTGGCGTACATCTCGTTGGGCCTAGATGGATGGATCAGGAACGCGACCGTGCTTTCTGCGTGGGAAACAAAAGTCCAGGTGTCTCCGGCATCGCTTGATTTGTAGAGCCCGCCAGCTTCTTCCATCGCATACATCAGCGGCTTATCCGGATCACTTTGAATGGAGGTCACATGCCAGGTGAGCCCGCCGAGATGATCGCGCCATGTCAGGCCGCCATCCGTTGAGCGGAAGAACGCTGGCAGGTAAGGCTGCGGGTGATCGGAGATTTCCGCCCCGCTGTAGAGGGTGCCATCGAGCCCCTCTTCGATGTCCCAGAAGATCAGGCCGCGCGATCCGCCATCAACGTTGACGAAGTTCCAAGTCGCGCCGCCATCGGTCGATCGATAGAAGCCGTCATACAGGGTGCGATTCCTTTGAATCGCGCTGCTGATCAGAACCAGCCCAGGTCGTACACGGCTGATCAGTAGCGAATAGGCGCCTTGAATTGCGTCCGTAACCTTATTCCAGGTCTGTCCTCGATCTGTCGATTTGCTCAGTTCGACGGCACCTGTCGATGTGCGTACCAGGGCATAGGCGGTGCAAGAATTTCCGGGCTCCAGCTCGATGCTGGTGACACCTCGGCCCGGAACCTTCTGTACCCACGTCGCTCCTGCATCGTGGGAGACAAACAGATCGGTGGCGGTTGCGAGGTACTGCACATTCGCGTCTTCGGGATCGATGCGAATGAAGTTCGGCAGGCCAGAAGTCATGGGCCGGCTGACTCGCTCCCATTGCCATTCGCTTTTCGGCGCTGGAACCGCAGGCTGCGGCCCCGGCTCTGGGCATGCTGTCGAGGCCACCGCCAGAAGCAGGATGCGCTGTGCGACATCGCCGGCCGCATTGCGCGCCTGCACCGTGAAGCTGGAACTCCCCGGTGTCGTTGGCGTTCCCGAAATCACGCCCGCAGTGCTGAGGCGAAGGCCCGTCGGCAAGCCTCCCGATACGATGCTCCAGCTATACGAGCCAGCCCCATTCACAATCGAAAGCGATTGAGAGTAGGGAACTCCGATTCGTGCTTTGCTGGGCTGCGCAGGGCGAATGATGGTGGGTTCGAAAACGACGAGATCCACGTTCTTGGCAGCAGGCTCGCCGTTGCCATCGCAACTCAAGGTGTATCGATGCGTTCCCGCGAAAGTCGGCGACACCACAATCGACCCTGATGTCGGTTGAGGCCCACTCCACGTATCACCGCTACCGCTGCAAACGCCACCATTGGCAGTCGTCCAACTCACGGTCGCATCGGTCCCCGTCATGATTCGTGCGGGTGAAACGCTCAGCGTGATGGTCGGCTTCGGCCGAGGTGGAGGTGGTGCGACCACGCCAAGGGTCGTTTCCGCTGTTTTGCTTCCGCCTGGACCCGTGCAAGTCAGCGTGTAGGTGTAAGCGCCTTCGGCCGGCGGCGATACGGCGGTGGAGCCGCTGGTCGACTGATTGCCGTTCCACGCTCCCGAGGCAACGCAGCGATCCGCGTTGGTGCTGGACCAAGTCACTCCGGTGGTTTGTCCGATTTCGATCTGCCCAGGTGAGACGCTGATCGTAACGGTGGGCAGTGGATGCTGTACCACCAACTGGCGAGGTGTTCGAACAGATCCGCTCGCGTTTGAGCATTCGAGAACATAGGTGTACGTGCCGGCTTCGGAATGCGACACCGACATAGACCCAGACGGCGGTTTCGTGCCGCTCCAAGCGCCCGAGGCCAGGCAGGAGTCTGTGTTTGCAGCTGACCAAGTGAGGGTCGCGCTGTCTCCGACATCGATCTGCGGTGGCGAGAGCGTCATCGTGAGCGTCGGGGGCGGCGGAGGCGGGGCTGGCTCCACCACGACCAGCACCCGCTCGACTCGAACACTGCCGCCGGTGCCCGAGCACTCAAGCGCATACGTGTACGAGCCTGCAGCCGTCGGCGAAACCGTTTCCGAGTCAGTGGCTGATCGAGTGCCTAGCCAGGCTCCAAACGCGGCACAGGACGTGGTGTTGGTGCTGTTCCAGCTGAGTGTTGCGGATTCACCGACGGCAATGCGTGCCGGCGAGATCGTCAGTGTCATGGTAGGAGCGGGTGGAGGCGCCGACGGCTCAGCGACCGTCAGTACGGCTTGCTGAGCAACAACGCCGCCTGCACCTTGGCAGCTGAGCGTATAGGCGTAAGTACCGGCGGTAGGCTGTGCCACCGACAGGGTCCCTTCCGTCGCTTGAGCGCCGGTCCAGGTGTCAGTTGCAGTACATGACTGGGCATTGGTGCTCGACCACGACAGCGTCGCGCTTTGGCCTGCTGTGATGCGCTCCGGCGATACCTGCAGGGTCAAAGTTGGCGAGGGCGGGGCAGGCGCTGTCACTACCCGCAGTGCGACGCTCGAAGTCGATTCTCCGCCGGTGCCGCCGCAGGTCAGCCGGTACTGGTAGTTGCCTGGATTCGACGGAGAGACTTCCTGCGAGCCGCTGGGGCTGCGATATCCCGTCCAGTCTCCGGTCGCCAGGCACGAATCCGCGTTCGTGCTCGACCAGGTCACAACCGAGCTGCCACCGGCGGTGATCTCGATGGCTGACAGCTGCAGCGTCACCGTCGGGGGCGTCGACGGCGCGGGCGGATTCGGTTCTGGATCGGAGCCCGACGATCCCCCGCTGCCGCAAGCCGACAGGGCGAGCAACAGCCCTGGCGCCAAAAGCGCATTTCGTAAGTGCTGCAGGGCAGCCTGGCAGCGGCGGGAATACGCGAAGACAGCTAGCAGGACGGTAAAACGCGGGCCAAGCAAGGCCGCGACCGCGGAAAAGCGGACGTGCTGGAACATGGGAAACCTTCAGAGAACGTGGATAAACCGACGACTGCGAAATCGGTTCAGTGACGTATGGGTTCCGGATACATGTGATCCCCCCGATCCATGGAATAGAACGCTTCCTTTATAGGGTGAAGTGGTTTGGCGTTCAATAGGACGCCGTCCTTTAGTGCGTCGCAAAGCTGGACGGCGTCTTTTAGCGTCGCGAAATGAAAGCGACCAAGAAAACGCCCCGCCCAGCCGCTAAGGCGGCTGCACGGGCCCCTCTGAAGGCGGTAGGGAAGGAGCCGCTTCTGGTGGAGGTGGGAAGTCGCATCCGTACCGTTCGCATGGAGCAGGAGCTGGCGCAGGAAGCGCTCGCGCCCCTGGTTCCGGTGGAGCGTGCGTATATGGGTGGATTGGAGCGTGGCGAGCGCAACATGAGCTTGTATGTGCTGGCCCGTGTGGCCGTCGCGCTGGAGGTGGAAATTGCCGAGCTGGTCCCGTCCTTGGAGGAGCTGAAGAAACTGTTTAAGCCCGTCCACAAGCCGCCGGTTCGTAAGCGCCGGAGCTGAGTGGCGCGGATTCGTCCTGGGTTTCATCGCGCCCCCTAGTGCAATGGCTCATCAGTCCGACTCAGCCGCCGGAACCAACGTACTGCCTCCGGATGGAGTGGCTTGCCGGGTAAATGCGCCGGCTTCAGGCGATACCTTTTCGTCCGCTGCGGGGTTTCCATTGCACTCGCATAAGCGGCCAGCAGCTGGCGCCGCAGTTCACGCGGC
This sequence comes from Hydrocarboniphaga sp. FW305-C-57, assembly GCF_058783045.1. NCBI lineage: Bacteria > Pseudomonadati > Pseudomonadota > Gammaproteobacteria > Nevskiales > Nevskiaceae > Hydrocarboniphaga > Hydrocarboniphaga sp. FW305-C-57. The sequence continues at coordinate 6,098 of NZ_JBYSYG010000024.1, forward strand.
GTGGACGTCGCAAGCTGTGCCATGACGGTCTCATCCAGGGGCGCGAACCACTCGTTGAGTTCCGGGCGCTCGGTCCGTAAAGCCCGATCGACAGAGCGGATGATGGCCGGCATCTGATCGCGATCCGGTTCCGGGATGTAGAAATGGTGGAAACGTGAAACCAGCTCCGGGCGAATCGTCGATGTGCGATTGCAGGTCGCGATGATCGGGATCGGGCTGACATCGAAAGTCAGCTGTAAGAACTCATCCCGGAAGATCTTGGCGGTGCTGGGTTCGAGTACGCCGAGCAGGACTTGGTCGGGTGGAAAGTTTCCTCCGCGTGCCTTGTCGAGTTCATCGAGCAGCAGGACTGGCAGGCGCTCGGTGGGTTCCTCGGCCATCATGTGAGCGAAGACGCCTGCGTCAGCCTCACTCCACTGTGGGGAGTTCCCGGTGAATACAAACCCGGCCGTCGCCTCCGCCATGCTGCGCAGATGCAAGCTGCCATCAATGGCAGCCACCAGTGCACGGCAGAACGCGGTCTTGCCGACGCCAGGGGGGCCATCAAGCAGGATCGGCTCGAAACCGACTGCCGCATCCGTGTTGCGCTGAAACTTGAGGTGCGCGACGACCGAGTTGATCACCGCTTCGAAGTGCGGAAACACCTGCATCAGATCGCGCACGGCGTTGATATGCGCGGAGGTCGCGATCGGGATATGGCGAACCGAGCCTTCGGCGATCTTTGCGAGCAGCTTGCTGCGGCGGGCTTGCTGGCGTCCCTCATAGAGTGATGAGGTCGCGTCGATCCTGCGCTCATCCAGCACATCCCAGGTTACAAACCCGTAACGAGGCAAGCGCCGCTCTCGATAAACCTCTTCAGCCCGCTGCCCGTCGTCCCGAGCAGCTTTGATGAAGACTTCGGGCTGCGCGGTTTTCGAAGCAGGGGAGAGCATAGGGTCCGGTTCCGATGTGCCTGAACCTTTCTCAGCTGCGGCGATGACCGCTCTGGCTTGCTCGAAAAGCGGAAACAGACGATCGGAGAAAATCCGCCAGCCGCTTTTGTCGAGCCTGACGTCGGTGGCTCGCAGATCCGGGAGAAGAGGAACCAAATCTGCGATGGAACACGGCATCACATGGAGCAAGGTGTAGGCGCCTTCCTTGTACAGAGCTGGCGATTTTTCGGTTGCCACCAGCCAGCGCGCGAGTTCGATATCCACGGCAATCTCCACTTTGTTTGCTGCACAGCTCGGTGCGTAGATCGCAGCCGAAGGAAAAAGGGCGCACGTCTCCGAACGGGGTCAACAGAGCCCGTAACTGCGATTGGCAATGGAGGCGGTGTCCGGGCGCTAACCGCTGCGCTAGATCACCTGGAAGCGTGCGAGGGTGTCGCTCAGTCGGTGAGGCGACTTATTCGGTAAGCGAAGCAATTCCAATCGGGTTGGGTCATCGACAGAACGCTGGGCGGTCGAATGCAGAGGAGGCGGTGCACTTCAAGACGCTGTGCTATCAGGCCATCCAGGGGATTGAAAATAGGCTTCATGGGGCGAGCCGCTGCACGCCAGTCAGGGCGGCGAGAACAGGCCGAAAACAACGCGCACAATCGTGAAGAGCACAAACCCTCCTGCCGCCACCATAGCTGCAAATACCCCCAGGCCAACAGTCAGAAGGAACATTGGAAGAAACCAGATCCAGGCTGCGTAGGCGTAGAGGGCTGCCGAAATCCACTGCAGGCTCCTCAGTACTGCGCGGTCGCCATAGCGTGGATCGTGTTCCTGACTACTTTTCAGGAAGGCCAACACTCCTTCGATCTCTCGGCCTGCTCTGATCTCGCGAGCTTCGTCAGGGTTGGCCCGTACCCACACTCTGCTTTCCCGGTCCCTCAAATCTTCGACCGAGCAGTGCGGAATCATGAAGCAGGCGAGGCGAATGCCCGGCGTGCCGGCCATCGACACCACGCCGGGAATCACGATGGCTGCGTGGAATCCGTAGAGGGCGCCGGCGAGTAACGGGCCGAAGAAAAAGGCAACTCGTGCAAGGTTGGAGCCGCCTTTCTCGGTTTCCTGGAACTCTTTCCAGTGGGCGGCCGCTCGTTTGGTGCGATGGGCGACGACGATCGCTAGGACAGCAGGAAGTGTGCTGAGAAGAAACCAGAGGGACCAGCTCATTTTGTTGGCTCCTGAAATTCGGTTGCGGTGTATGAGCACTTTAGGACGCCGTCCTATAAAACTCATTAAATCGCGGAAGCGGACGGAAAATCTTCCGCTTGCAAAACGCCATCTGTTTGCCCACCTTCCGCCAGTATCACTGACCACGGACGCCAAGGTCAGTGACCACTAGCGCCGGGCTGACCAGTATTGCGGGAGCTTGGCCAGGATCAGGTCGCAGCCGCTCGCATCAATAACGACCTAGTCCAGAGCATTTTCAATGCGCTGGTTAACAGTTGGCTTTAGGCAAACGATTAGACACGAGGCGGCAGACATCTAGCAGTAGTGACAACTGCAGCTGTTCAATAGACTCAGACCATTGGTCGCGTCAGGAGTCTGAGCAAGAGCCCCAACGGCATTGGCCAGTCAGTGATGCGCCCCTCCTCCGCGCTCAACTGGGTGCAGTTCACAACGGAATTGGACCCCGCAGCAATGAAGCTGAGCAAAGGCGTCGCTCGCGGCAACCAGTCAATCAGTTGGACAGCGCTGCTGGCGGTCCTCGGCGCCCACTGCTTGGTCCGCGGTGTTCACCGTTGCGGTGCAATTCGTAATTGCTTTAGTGGCGATGCTGACGCCGATGCCCAGCATTTGGATCTGCGGCGTGTTTCGGGAGATCAACTTGCCGTACCAATCGGCCCGCCAGCTTTTGACGACCACGAAATCACCGTGATCTATTCTTTGAGAATGTAATGGCGGCCGTTGTATTCGCGGCGCACTTTGCTTTCACTGATCTGAGTTCCGAAACCTGTCGCCGTGCAGAAGCGCGGGGAACCTAACCGACATTTCGTCTGCGTACATTGAGGGCTAGTGGTCACCCCTGGTTCGAGATGGAGCTCTTGAACTCATGACGGGTCCTGTTTGCGAGACGGCAGGAATAAAGTAGACGGATGCTCAAGGTCGATTGAGCATGACCAATCGAATCCTCCGCAATGCTCACCTGGATACCCGCGCTGGTTGCTGACGATGGGGCGACCATTGACATCGGCGCGAGTGCACCAATGCGTGTGGCCATGAATCCAAAGCCGCACCGGATCCCGAAGAAGTTCTGGATGGTCGTTGTGAAAGGACGCAATCAGCAGATCGGGCTCATGCCGTGGGTTGAATGTATGCATCGTCGGCGCATGGTGCGTGACAACGATGACGGGGAGCGAGCTATTCGTGATCACGTCATTCAACCAAGCCTGACTGTCGCGTGAGATCTTCCGCACCATTTGAGGCCGCAGATGGCGCCTTCCGAACTTGATCTCCTGGCATTCAGGCATCCACTGCCGAGCTTCCAGCATCGCAGCAAAGCGCTGATGCGGCCCGAAACAGTCAAAATCGGTCCATAGCGTGCAGCCGACGACGCGGACGCTCTGATAGTCGAAGTGCTCTTTCTCAAGAATGTGGACGTTGCTGTCCTTGGCAGCAGCGCGCGCTTCACGAAACGTCTCTTCGTATTCACCGCCATCGTGCTCGTGGTTCCCGAGTACGTAGATGACCTGTCGATCTCGAAACGCTTCCTGTGCCCAGGCGACGCTTTGGGTGACGGGGCCGATATCTCCGGCCAACACCACAAGGTCTTCTCCGATCGACGGCAAGTAGTCGGGCGCATCGTGACTCTCGAGGTGGATGTCCGACATGTATCGAATCTTCACGACCGGCTCTGTTCGGAGCCTTCAGAGTCGCCATCTTCACCGGAAAAAATCGGTCTTGCTCTCGCCAGTGACTCAACATCATCGAAGGCTGGATCTTCGGGTAGAAGATATCGATATCGGCTCCGCGACTCTTCCGTCAGGGTGTGGCTGTTGGTCAGGTAAAGGCTGATCAACATGAAAACCGTTGATTCTTTTGCCCCGGGAACTGACTCGAGCTCCATTTGCATGACCTCTCTGGGAATCTCATAAACCCAGGTTGGATATCTGAGTGTGGCCCAGAATTTGTCTTGGCGAGATGGCAAGACCTGATGGCAGATGGTGCCGCTTTCAAGGATGCTCCGGCTGACGTCGGACCACGTCGGTACGTGCTCGAGGCCAGGCTCAGCCTTTGCTGCGGAAGTTTGTGGTCCAAACAGGTAACGGTGAGCTACGAACTCGCGCATGAACTCCAAGACATCTCGTCGATCGTCGATGAAATGCGTGATCCCAAGTTCTTTGCAGATAGACGCCTTCGCCATGCGACTTGAGCAAAACACCAAGTTGTTTCTCGGGATGTTCGTCCGCTCGAAGAACTGATGATGATCCAGCCATCGGCGCGTTTTTTCCTCCGTGGCCGAAGAGGCTTTCGACACAAGCACAACGCGGCGATGAAACGCTTTGACTAGCGCGGGGACGACTTCAAACATGCCGGGATACGGCGGCGTGTGAATCGCAGCTTCAATGTCTGCGCCCAGAAAAGAGGTATCAGGTCCGAGCTGAGCCCCGGTCGCAATCAAAACGCGGCCGATATCGATGCCAAGTGCTGAGCCCGCCGGCGAGAGTTGATCGTCTCTAGCGTCCATTGAGGCTCCAGATCCAAGGATCGTTCAGGCTGAGGGGGCCGAATGACTCGTTTGCCGAGGTTTGCCAGTAAACCTGCTCAACGGGATCGATGACGGTCAGTCGGCCGCCGCGCTTGTGTTCAAAAGCCCCGGTATCGATCCAGAGTTGGTTGCCGGATCGATATGGGCGCCTGTGCGGCATGATCGAGTGACCGCTGATCACGAGATCGATGCCTGATGTTTTCATCTCGTCGTCATCGAACAGGCTGCTGACATCAGGGTGCTCGCGCCAGGAATGCGCCAAAGCAGCCGCTTTGATGCGGTGACGCCCCGATAGCCAGGCTCGCGCTTCGGAAAACATGATGCCGGTCATGTCGTCGCGATCGAGGTCGAGCCGGTACAAATCATCCCAAGACGATCCAACTGGCACTTCGCCATGGACGATCCCGACGCGTCGATTCGAGTTTTCTAAGATCAACTCCATGCCTAACGGAAACTGCTTTAGCGCAGCAACCATCCGCTGCAAGTCGTCCGGGGTCTCCAACAATGCCCATGCACCACCTTCGGCCATCCAATTCATCGACAGATGCGGAATGCCGCTTGCTTCGAGCGGATAGCCTTCGTGATTTCCCAAGATCGCGAGACGGCGTGGGTGATCGACGAAGAATTTCACGACCTCTGCGGAGGAAGGTCCTCGATCGATCAGGTCGCCGGCGCTGATGAGAATGTCGCGAGATTCGTCGTACTGCGCGGCCACAAGAACGCGCTCCAGCATCTCCAACTCGCCATGGATATCGCCGACGATGAGGAAGCGCCCACCTGAGGGCAGCGCGCGCTCATTAAGGACCAGAACATTGCCAATCGGGCGCTTGTTCACGAGGATGCTCTTGGTGGAGGCTGTTTTAGAAGGACGAGGGGGCAACAACCAGTCGCAATCGAGTGCGCCTGAGGGGGCGTCGCTGATTGAGCTAATTGTTTTTACCGCGGGGGAATTTGAGTTGGGCATGGCCATACACGACAAAGGTGTGTGGTGCCCGAGGCCGGATTCGAACCGGCGACCTGCCGCTTATCAGGCGGAGCCAATCCGCGAAGACTGGGTCGGAATATAAATCCGCTGCTCTACCGTTCTGAGCTACTCGGGCGCGTTGCGAGGTGACACGTTCGCGCCCGTCGTATGAGGAAGATGATGTAGAGGTCCGACATGCAGAAAGCCTGACACGTCATTGGCGAGATTCGCAAGCGGCCGAAACTCCTGCGAGAGGATCTGTGACCATTTCAGCGCATCGCCAGCGCGGGATTGCGCAACCTGTCGGCCCCAGTGCAGGAGGCTTGTGACCAATGCAGCGTAGTCGCGAATAACGCACTGAAGGCGGCGACTTTTGAATGTGCTTCGCAGGCCTATGCCAGGTTGGCGATCTGTTGCCCGTCCGTCGGCAGGCGCCGCAGACGTCGTTACAGCGCCCGTCTCGGTTTGCCCGGCGACTTTGATGCCTTACCTGCGCTGGATGGAACCGCCTTGTTGCCAGGAATGCTCGTCAGCTCATTGGCCGCATCTGCTTAACCAGATTGATTTCGTGATGAAGACAACTCTCTTACTCGATCAACTACGTGGGTTTAGCTTGTGCCTGTACTAACTCAGCAAGCGTGCTTTCGTAGATCCACAAGAACTTTGCAAACTGATTCTCTACCCCGTAGGAATCTTCGAGCCAGTGATCGGGATTCCAGCCAGATTCAAGAAAATCCGATGCTACAAAAATGAACTCAAGCGTATCGGTCAAGAAAGGAATGAAGTCTTGTAGGCGATCGATATCGAAATCATCTCCACCATGGACAAAGTAGTTACGGCACTTAACGGCTAGGCTTGCAACGTCCTGCAAATTGGGAAATTTCCTTCCCATCTTCTCAACGACGATCGAAGCACGATAAGAAACCTTTTTAGGTAGAGATGGCTTCCCCAATCGCCCTAGCGCACTCAGCGCGCCGTTTCGATCCGGCCCCGATGCATGCTTTCTCAGCAGCGCAATGCATTGATCCCTAGTCTCAGCGAGTTCTGCGGAGAGTTCTGCGGCGACAGGGGTTGCCTCGCTCGGGAGCACGTCAAACATATTTGCCGCTGCAACGATGCGATCAGGGCCATAGCTATTCGCCTTGCGAAGGCAATCAAGATGTCGATATCGAGCGGTTCTCCTGCCGTCCTGCTTCTCCATCCAATTGATCAACACCGTCCTGAACTCGTCGAGGCGAAAGATGGGGTTCAGCGGCAGATCATTCGGCTTCAGAGTGCGGCCGCCATCGTCTTTCACTCCCTTAATGGGAAAACTGGGATGGACGTCGAGAAGAAGCCTCGTCTCTGCGTCGGCTTCGCCGACATCGATTTTGATGTGACTGACGCCCTGTGCTCGCCCGACTGCCGCAGATAGAAAAGAAGCCATGTCATGCATCGCGCCCAGCGCCTCGATAAAAGTGATGGGTTGGTTTGGGGTGATCACTACCACCATGCGGTTCTTGACACGGATACCCTTAGAAGGACTGGGCAGCCTAAATCGAATTCGATGTTGAACCGATATCAATCCTATTGCGGTGTGAATCTCACAAATGCGATCGCGTCCCGTGAAGTAGAAGATGTGAGGGTACTCACCGACCTGCAAGGGCCGGGGCTCGAAGCCGTATTTACGTGCAGTGGTTTCATGCTCCTCGACGAGCGCAGGCATCGCAGCAGATGAGTTGATCACATGACTAAAAGCCTCGTTGTCATTGAAAAGCAAAGCTATATCGGTTGCAGTGAACTCGATACAACGGACACTGGCCTCCCCGGGGGCAATGTGCGCCTTGCCGACTACTGCATAGTGCGCGGAAGCCCATGCATGGTGTCGAGTGATCTTGTGCTCATCGAAGCTGTGGCCAGCGCCCGTGCTATAGCAATCGATCAGAGATAAGCATTCCCCGGAAAACGTAGTGCCTCGGATGTAGGTGGCGTCTTTAATGGCGTCAAGTTTGTTATCCGAATGCAAATCCAACGTGATGCGAGGGGCGTCCAGGCGCATCTCTCCAATCTCGGTAAGTCCATTCGGAAGATCGAATCGGCCCAGATAGTGCTTTCTCTTACTACTGTTCTTCTTAGATTTCATGGGGAGATCATCAAAAGTTAAAAGTCCGGGCAATTCTGAAAAGAGTACGCGCGAGACATACTGAAAGCGCTTGTGCTGATTGGCCCGTAATAGATTCATTCCACTGGTCAATTCTCAAGTCTGAGCAAGAACCTCAATGGCACTGATCAATCAGAGAGTTGCTGCTTCTTGGCAATCAACTGGACATGTCGATTGCAAAATTGGGCGCTACAGTCATGAAACTGGACAACGGCATCACTTTGAAATGCATCAGGCTAAGACCGGGCTTCCAGCTCTTGAATCTTTCGCATAGAGCCTTCGGTCTGATGCAGGCTATCCGGCTTCAGCCTCGGCATATGGCGGTCTTTTACTCGGCCAGCGCCCGTCGGCTTCAATTGCGGCCAAACCCTGTGCGAATGCGATGATCGAAAAGCGCCGTCGAGGCCATCGAGGAGGAGGAGACATAGCAGAAG
>NZ_JBYSYG010000025.1:0-9667 GCF_058783045.1 Hydrocarboniphaga sp. FW305-C-57
CACCAGGGTGTGCTTTCTCTTGCTTACTTCTCTTTGCACAAGCAAAGAGAAGTAAGGCCCGACCGGCGAGGTCAAAAGCTTTCAGAGTCGAGCGAAAATCAAAAACTCAGATCCCTTCCAGCTTCCTCGAAGCCACCACCGCCTCCGTCCGATTCCGCACATTCAAAGCACGATAAATCGCCGCGAGATGGATCTTCACCGTGCCCTCGCTGATCCCGAGATCGCGAGCGATGAGCTTGTTGGGCTTGCCCTGCGACAGCAGCCGCAGCACGTCGACCTGACGTTCGGTCAGGATCCGCCGCAGGCTGTCGATACTTTCGGGCGCTGCCACCGCCGGTGTGACGGCGGCGGGCGCGGCGGCGCTCACTTGCCCGAGCATCATCGGCGGAATGTAGACACCGCCCGACAGCACCAGGCGCACGGCCGAGAGCATCACGTCCGGCGAGTAAGCTTTGGGAATGAAGCCGAGTACGCCGAGGTCGAGCAGGCGGCGCATGAGGCCGGCGTCTTCGCTGCCCGACAGCACCACCACGGGCAGCGTCGGATGCTCGTTGCGCACCTGTTCGATGTGGCTCAGGCCGTTGGCGCCCGGAATCGACAGATCGAGCAAGGCCAGGCCGTAGTCCACGTCGGCTTTGGCGAGCACGTTCATGAGTTCCTGGGCCGTCATCGCCACGGTGAAGTCGACCGTCTCGGCCAACTCCGCCATTTTGAGTTTGACGCCTTCGATGACCAGACGATGGTCGTCTGCGATCAGAACGTGCACGGAACGCCCTTTATCTTTCTATTGGGGTGGTGGCCGACCATAACGGCTAGCCGGCATCCGGGCAATTACGCCTTATGGCCGGCCCGAGGGTATAGACCCGACGGGCTATGGTTTGCCGCTGGTCTCCTGCGGAAGATGGCGCCGGTTCGAGAACCGCGACCATGCCAACGCACTTCCGCCTTCTGCTCATCGCCGCCCTGCTGTCCGCCAGCCCGATCTGCGGTGCGAGCGTGGACGACAGCGTCACGCCGCTGTGGCGCAACTGGCGCGGCGTGCTGTTCCGCGTCACGCCGCCGACGACGGCAGCGGGCGCCGATGCGAAACCCGAGCCGCCCGAGTCGAGCTTTCTGTTCGCGAGCATTCACTACGGCTCGCTCGACGAGCTCGGCATCGATGCCGACCAGCTGCGCGATGTGCTCGTCTCCACCCGCACGCTCGTCGACGAGAGCGCCTCGGGCGCGAGCTTCGATGCCGAATCCGATCGCCATCGTTTCCTCGCTCCGCCGATCACGCTGCCGACGCTGATCGGCAGCAAGGCCTTCGACAGCCTCGTGATGCTGCTGCCGGAGCTGCCCAGCGAACGCCTGAGCAGGCTCAAGCCCTGGGTGGTGCTGTCGGTGCTCGAATCGCGCGGCGAGATCGCGAGCGACGGCAACCTCGATCATCAAATCGCGCGCTGGGCCGACGAGGCCGGGCTGCGCCGCGTGCATCTCGAAACGCTGGCCGACCAGATGCGCGCGCTCGACTGCGTTTCCGAGCGCGAGCAGGCGCAGATCCTCGAGCGCCGCATCGAAGCGCCGTGGGTGCTCAAGGAGCAATCGGTGCGCGTGCTCGGCTACTACCGCAACCGCGATCTGCCGGCCTGGATGGACGAGGTCGATGCGATGGTCGGGCTCGATCCGGTGACCAAGCTGATCGAATCGCGGGCCCGCGATTGCCTGCTCAGCGACCGCAACAACCGCTGGATCTCGCAACTCGACGCATTGCTGCGCAGCGGCCGCTGCTTCGTCGCCGTCGGAGCGCTGCATCTGACCGGCGAGGCCGGCCTGCTCGCGCAACTCGCGCAACGCGGCTACAGCGTTAGCGCCGAACCCCTATGAGCTGCCGCACCTGACGGAATCACGATGAGCGACTCGACACACTCGGTTTTCTGGGGGCAAGGCGCCTTCCTCACGCCGCAGCATCTGCAGCGGCAGGATGCCTATCACACCGCGCATGCGCTGCGCCTGCAGCGGCTCGTCAGCGCGTATCCGTGGGGCTTCGAGGCGCTTGTGCTGCGCGAAGAAGCGCTCGCGAGCGGCATCGCCGACGTCTCGCGCTTCGCGCTGTGGACGCGCAACGGCCTGCGCATCGAAGGCGGCTCGGCGAGCACCGGAAACGCACGCGTGGCCGAGCGCAACCTGGCGACGCTGAGCGCCACGAGCGGCGTGCCGATCTCGCTCTATCTCGTGCTCTCGAACGAGCAGGGCGTGGTGAGTTCGGGTCGCAACGAGAACGGCCGCCTGCCGAGCCGGCACCAGCTCGAAACCATCGCGGTCGACGATCCCTTCGACCCGCAATCGCCTGCCGTCGAAGTCGATTTCGTGCGCTACCAGCTGTCGATGATCACCTCGCTCGACGAGAACGCGCAGGCCATCCTGCAAGGCAGCGAGGCCTACAAGTTCGCCGAGCTGCTGCCGAACGGGCCGGGCCGCTACAAGCTGTCGAACGATTACGTGCCGCCCGGCGTCGTGCTCGGCGCGAGTGCGAACCTGCTGCGCTGGACGCACAGCTTTCGCGATCTGCTCGTTTCGAAGGGCCAGGATTTCTCGGCGATCAAGCGCCAGCGCGGTATCCGCGCGGCCTCCACGAGCGCGCAGGAAGTCATGCGCGTGCTCATGATGCAGACCTTCGGCCGTTACATTCCGCTGCTGCAGGAGGCCGTGCGCCTGCAGCGCGTCTCGCCGTATGCGCTGTATTCGACGCTGCGCCAGCTGGTCGCCGAGTTCTCGGTGTTCTCCGAGGAAATATCGTACTTCGGTGGCCTGCAGGACAAGCTGGAGACCGAGCTGCCGGCCTACGATCACGATGACCTGCGCCGCTGCTTCCAGCTCGCGTACGCGCGCGCCGAGCAGCTCATCAAGGCGCTCACGGTCGGCGCCGAAGTGGGCATCTCGCTCGTCTACGACGGCCGCTTCTACAAGGCCGAGATACCGCAGAACCTGTTCGAATCCGACAAGACGCGCTTCTACCTCGCGATCGAATCGGAAACGCGCGGGGCCGATCTGTCGCAGCGGCTCTCGCGCACCGGCAAGATCTGCACGGTCGAGGAAATGCCGCGCCTGCTGCAGGCCGCGCTGTTCGGTCTCAAGATCGACCTGCTGCCGGTGCCGCCCGAAGAGCTGCCGCAGAAGACGCCGAACACGACCTACTTCCAGATCGATACGACGCACAACTTCTGGCAGATGATCAAGCAGCGCCGCAACATCGCGGTGTTCTCCGATCTGCCTTCGGACGGAACGGTCATGAAGATCTATCCCGTCGGCGCGGAGGAATGAGTCGTGGCGAAGCTCTTTGATTGTTTCGCCCCGGTGTTCTCGCTCGGCCTGGAGCTCGATGCGCGCATCGCCGCGAGTACCGCGCCGGCGCAGGTCGAGCCGGTCTATGCGCAGCTGCGCGCCGCGGTGGATCGCGCCAAGGCCGCCGCGCTCGCAGCGGGCTATCGGCCCGAGCAGGTGGATTCGGCGGTGTTCGCGATCGTCGCCTGGCTCGACGAGATCGTCGCGCGCAATCCGGCGTACTGGGCCAGCGGAACGCCGCTGCAGGTCGCGATCTTCAATACCAACAACGCGGGCAACGAGTTCTTCCATCAGTTCGGGGCGCTCAAGGCCAGCGACGACGAAGTGCGCGAAGTCTATTACCACGCGCTGCTCTGCGGCTTCGTCGGCCAGTATTATTTCGAAACCGGCGAGAACGGCGAGCTCGGCAAACTCAAGGAGCTGCACGCGCGCCAGTTGCCGATCGCGCCGGCGCCGACGCATACCCTGCGCGAGGAACGCATCACGCCGCAGCCGTATCTGACGCGCGATCCGTCCGGACCGCGCTATCCGCGCCAGTGGGACAACCTCGTGCTCAAGATCGGCATCGCACTCGCGCTCGCGGTGCCGCTGATCTATCTGCTGTATCTGCTGCTCGCGGCGCCGAAGGATACCGGGCCGACGCTCGCGCAACAGGTCGATCAGCGCCTGCAGGGCTATCCGTGCTCGGATCTGTCGGCGACGGTGGCCGACAACGGAGCGACCGCGGTCAGCGGCACCGTGTCCAAGCCCGAAGAGATCGAGCAGGTGCGCAGCGATGTGTCCGCGATCAAGGGCGTGAAGGACCCGAGCTTCGACCTCAGCGTGCGCATCTGGCCACACTGCGAAGTCGTCGCGATTCTGAAGCCGTATCGCGAGCGCAATCTCGAGCGCCGCCAGGGGCTCGAAGTGCGGCCCACGACGGGCCACTCCGATCGCTTCATCGAAGGCGAGCGCGTGATGGTCAAGCTGCAGCAGGCCAATTTCGACGGCTATCTCTACGTCGATTACTACACCGTCGACGGCACCGTGCTGCATCTGTATCCGAACCGGCGCGAGCCCGAGAGTGGGCGGCTCGTGGTCGGCGCCGAGCAGTTCCTCGTCGGCGAAAAAGCGCCCTGGGAGATCGGCCCGCCGTTCGGCCAGGAACTCATCACCGTGATCGCATCGAAGGTGCCGTTGTACACGAGCGAGCGCCCAGAGATCGAGCAGGCTTCGGTCTACGTGCCGAGGCTGCGCGAGATGCTCGACGCGAACCAGGCAGCCGATCGCCTGTCCGCGGACTTTTTGTTCATGCAGACCGAGCCGAAGAAATGAGCGGCCATAACGAATACGCGGACATGGCTTCCCCGGCTGTTCCTCTCTCCTGCTTGCGGGAGAGAGTCCCTCGCGGCAGCGAGGGGAGAGAGGGGCTTTACGTTCCAATGCGCTCCCTTTCCGAAAAGCCCCTCTCTCCCCGCTACGCGGGACTCTCTCCCGCAAGCAGGAGAGAGGAACAGCACGGTGTGCTCGCGATCGGAGCCCGCGCATGAACCTCTTCGACCGCTACGCGAACCTGTTCGCGCGCATCCCGGGCCTCGCCAAGGCCCTGCCGCGGCGCATCGTAGCCGCGATCGTCGCGCTGCTCGCCATCGTCCTGACGATCTGGCTGCTCGCCAATCTGCTGCCGCTGCTGCCCGCGCGCTTCTGGCAGCTCGTCGGACTGTGCCTGGTGGCGCTCGGCGTGCTCTGGTGGTTCACGCTCGGGGCCAAGCGCTTCTCGCGCGCAGGCCTGTCGAAGAAGCGCATCGGCGATCTCGGACCGGGCAATCCCGACGACGAGCGTGAGCCGCTCGATCGCATGTCGCAGGCGATCAATGAGGCGCGTAGCACGATCCTGCGTTCGCCGCAGATCGAAAGCGGCAAGGACCCGATCTATCGCGTGCCGTGGCTGCTGTTCGCCGGCGATACGGCGAGTGATGTCGCAGGCCTGCTCAAGGCGGCGAATGCGGTGTCGCCATTCCCGCCGCCGACGCAGCCCGAAGGCGATCCGAAGCAGCTCTGGCGCTGGTGGTTCTTCAAGTCGCTGATCGCGATCGAGATGCACGCACGCGTGGTCTGCGATCCGTCTGCGCGGCTCGAGCGCGGGCTCTGGTATCAGGCGCTCATGCAGCTTGCTGCCAAGCGCGAGCGGCTGCCGCTCAACGGCATCGTGCTCTGCGTGTCCGCGCGCAGCCTGCTCGGACCGGCCGACGAGCTCAAGGCGCTGAGCCTGCGCCTGCGCCGTCTCGTCGACGAGGCGATGGAGCATTTGCAGGCGAACATGCCGGTCTACGTCGTCGTCACCGGGCTCGAGACGCTGACGGGCTATGCGAGCTTTCGTGCCGCCTTGCCGAAGGAAGCCTTCGACCAGGCGCTCGGCCATCGCCTGCCCGAAACCGAGGTCATCAGCGCGCAGACCAGCACGCGGCTCGACGAGATCCTGCAGCCGATCCTCGATCGCCTGCATGCGCTGCGGTTGTCGGCCTTGCGATCCCAGCCGACGCCGCAGACGCGTCGCGACGTGTTCGAGTTCATCGAGCAGCTGCGGCGCATGCAGTTCGGGCTCGGCAGCCTCGTGACCCTGCTGCTCGAAGACAATCCGTTCCAGCGCACGCCACGCTGGCGCGGGCTCTACTTCACGGGAGCCGGCAGCGGCGATCATGCGGGCGGAGCCTTCGTCGCCGATCTGTTCACGCGCTTCTTGCCGACCGACCAACCGCTCGCGACGCCGAGCCTGCGCGGCAACAGTGCGAGGCTGTCGATCGCGGCCTTCGGCGTGCTCGCGATGCTCGGGCTCTCGGCCTCGATCAGCCTGGGGTTTTCAGCCGCGCACCGCGACGACGTGCGCTTGCAAGCGCAGCTCGGAAGCGCCTGTGATGGCCTGGCCGGCGACGGCGCGCGCGGTAGCCGCATCGCCGCGCTCGCGAGCTGCGGACGCAGCATCCAGCAGCTGCAGGTGGCGGCCGACCAGGCCTTGCTCGGCTTCGGCATCCGCCGATCGGACAACGATCTCGCCGCGCTCAAGCAGGCCGTCGTCGATGGCGTTTCGAACCTCATTCTCGCGCCCTACGATCAGGCCATCGAAGCCGATCTGGCCGCGGGCCGTGTCGGCTTCGATCACCTGCTCGCGATCTCGCAGCGCCTGCGCATGCTCGCCGATTGCCGGCGCCGCACCGACGATTGCCTGCAGCGCGAGCTTCCGCACAACGTTGCCTTCGATCCGGCCTCGCGGCTGTTCGCTCCGTTCTCCTCGAGCGACGACAACGTGCGCACCGATCGAGAGAATTCGGCCGCGCTGCTGTCGACCTACCTGGGCTATCTGCGCTGGCAGAAGCGCGATGTGCTCAATGCCGAGGACAAGCGGCTAAAGGCTTTGCTCGCCCGCATCATGACTGCGTACACGCCGAAGCCCGAAGACCTCGAGCGCTGGGCCGCGGCGCGCGGCGACGGGCTGCGCCTCACGCGCTTCTGGCTACCCGAGGATCGTGTCGTCGGCGTCGACGATGCGACGCTGCCGATGATTTCGGGCACCTACACGCTCGACGTGTACCGAGGCGTGCTCGCGCCGATGATCGCCACGGTCGACTCGGCCCTGCCGGAAAAAAAAAGCGTGCTCGCCGACCTGCGGCGCAACTATTTCGCGGCCTACTTTCGTAGCTGGGCGGCGTTCCAGGCGCGCTTCGGCGAAGGCCTGAAGCTCTGGCAAGGCCAGTACGACCGGCTCGTCGCCACCGCGGCGACGCATCAAAACCCCTACCCGTTTTTTTTTGCCAGCGCGCAGCGCGATCTGTTCGGTCTTCCGCTTGATCTGCCTATAAAACTGCGCTGGTCGATCGCCTGGGCGCAGATCCAGTCGAACTGGTTCGGCGCCTTGAAGCCTTTGTGGCGCTTCATCGTCGATGCCGTGCGCGGCGCGGGGCCGAACGCCGTCGATCCGCCGCCGTGGCTGCTCGCGATGAAGGACACCGAAGTGCGCGTGCTGCGAAAGCAGGCGCCCGCGCTCGCGCGCGGTTATCTGCGCCTGCAGGCCGAAGGCGGCGGCCAGGACATCTATCAGATCGCGGCCGACATCTTCAAGGCGCAGGGCGCGCCGACGCAGCCTCCCGCGGCCGAGTACGCGCAGATGCTCGCAGCGGTCGAGAAGCCCGACGAGCGCTACTCCGCGCAGTTTCGCAACACGGATCTTGCGGCCTGGTCGGTGGTCCAGGGGCCGGCACGCCTGTTGCTGTTTCTGACCGTGTATCGCGCAGGCCAGTTCGTGCAGGCCAAGTGGCGAGAGACGGTCGCGCAGCCATTGCAGAACGCGTCGCCGCAGGAACTCGCCTCGCTGCTCTACGGCGAGCAGGGCAGGCTCACACGCTTCGTCGCCGACTGGCTCAAGCCGTTTCTGAGCGAGCGCGACAATGCGCCGATCAAGGTCGCCGGCGTGAGCATGCCGTTGTCGACGGGCTTCCAGGCGGCGCTGATGCAGCAGCGCAGTGCGGCCGCGGTGCCCGGCGCGGGCAAGCCGTTTCTGGCGGCAGGCCTGCAATTTACCGACGCGAGCCGCTTCGGCGCGTACAACGAAGGCGGGCAGGGCACGACGATCGAAGTGCAGTGCCAGGACCGCACCTTCAGCGCGAGCACGCGCTCGGAATCGCTCGCCGATGCGCGCGTCGCCGTGATGTGGTCTCCGGACTCCTGCCTCGAAGCGCGCCTGCGTATCGCATTGCCCGATCCGGCCGAAGTCGAAGCCGGCGTCGCCGCGACAGGCTTCGATCCGACCGCTGCACCGACGGCTCCGGCGTCGCCGAATGCGCCGACGCGGCTCATCAAGGTGTATCCGGGTGGCGATGGGCTCATCGCGCTCGCGAACGATTTCGCCGAAGGCCAGAAGCGCTTTCGCCTGAGCGATTTCGAATCCGCCTACACGCCTTCGCAGTGGAACGAGCTGCTGCCGCGTCTGCGCGCCCTCGGTACGCGCGAGGTACAGGTGTATCTCGACGTACAGCTTTCCGACGAGATGAAACGCTATCTCGCCTTGCGCAGCGCACCGACCACGCTGCCTCCCAATATCCTCAACTAGAGCAGGACTTTCCCATGGCCATCGATGTCGCCGAACTGTTGAACCCGATTGCGGGCAGCGATCCCTGCGGTGAAGACCTGAGCTTCGCCGACGTGTTCGACCAGATGCGCGAAGCGCGCCGGGCCGACGACGCGAGCCTGTCGCAAGGCGATTGGCAGACCGATCGCAAGGTCGCCGACTGGCGGCTCGTGCTGCAGCTCGGCGAGCGCGTGCTGTCGCGCCAGAGCAAGGATCTGCAGGCCGCCGTCTGGGTCGGCGAAGCCGCGATCGGCAAGGAAGGCTATGCCGGTGCGGCGGAGGCTTTCGCCCTGCTCGGCGGTTTGCTCGAACGCTATTGGGAAGGCCTTTATCCGCGCCTCGATGGCGACGACGCCGACGAGCGCATCTCCAAACTCAGCTGGTTCAACACCTATGCCTCGCGCGTGCTGCGCGCCGCGCCGCTGACCGAAGCCAAGCCCGCGATGACGCTCAACGATTGGCAGGCCTCGCGCGATGTCGACAACCTGGGCCGACAGAACGCCGAGGCTTACCAGGCCGCGCTCGCGGAGGGCAAGCCGACCGGCGAAGGCTTCGACAAGGCGCTGGTCGGCAATAGCGCGGATTTCATCAAGGCCCTGCTCGCGAGTACCGAGGCGGCGCAGGCCTCGTTCGCAGCGTTCAAGACGCAGGTCGATCAGAAGCTTGGGCGCTCGGCGCCGAGCCTGTCGGAGATCGAAGAGGCCTTGAAGCGTGCGCAGCAGTTGGTGTTGAAGGCGGCCAAGGCCAAGGGGCTCGTCGCCGAGTCGACTCCGGCGGCTGGTGATGAGCCTGTTGCGCACGCAGCGCCTGCGGGCGCAGTGGGAGCTGCGGTGGCGGTTTCCGCGCCTGGCGGAGTCGGATTCTCGTTGCAGCTCGGGGGAGCGCATTCGGGGCGCGATGGAGCGCTGAAGGCGCTCGGGGAAATCGCGCAGTTCTTTCGGCGGACGGAGCCGCATAGTCCGGTTCCGTTTTTGATCGAACGGGCGATTTCGTGGGCGGATACGCCGCTTGATGAGTGGCTCGTGCAGGTGGTGACGGACGATAGTGTGTTGTCGCGGATTCGGGATCGGACGGGGATTGTGCAGTAGCCTTTGTTGTTGGGGCTTCGCTGCTGGTTCAGTCGAGCGCTGAGAGCTTTTGACCTCGCCGGTCGGGGCTTACTTCTTTTGCTCGTGCCAGTACTGTCCGGGGAAAGTGGTCTGTCCTGTTTTCAAGTCATTGATTGAATTGTTCTGATGGCTG
>NZ_JBYSYG010000026.1:0-5860 GCF_058783045.1 Hydrocarboniphaga sp. FW305-C-57
GCCCATGCTCTCCCGCGGATTCAGATCCAGAGGGTGGTCGGGCTCGTTGGGGGGATAAACATACAAGGGTGGTCCGATAGGACCGGGAGAGGGAAAGCTCGGAAAGGGCGCTCATCTTGCCGATGAACCCTCTCTCCCCGCCTTCGGCGGGACTCTCTCCCGCAAGCGGGAGAGAGGAACGGCAAGGCGACTCGACTCTGAAAACTCCACGGCGAGCGCAGCGAGCCGTCAGTCCTTGATGTTGAACGCCGGCAGCGCCAACAGAACCGCCCCCAAGCCTCAACTCATCCGCAACACCTGCGCCGCCGCCTGCGCATTTTCATCCGTCGTCTTCATGACCCGCGTCTGCAACTCGAACTGCCGCGCCAGCGAAATCATGTTCACCATCGTGTCGGCCAGGTTCACGTTCGAGCTTTCGAGCGTCCCGCTCAGCACCGCATTGCCGGCAGCCGAGTCCAGCGCCACACCCGGGCGTGGCCGCATGAGCCCATCGGCCCCACGCTGCAGTTGCGCCGCGGAACCCTCGACCACCTTGAGCCGGCCGATCACGGCCTGGGCCTCGGGGCCCTGCCCTTGCGGCACGATCGACACCGTGCCGTCGCCCGCGATGTGGATCGAAGTCGC
The DNA here is from genome assembly GCF_058783045.1 of Hydrocarboniphaga sp. FW305-C-57. Classification (NCBI taxonomy): domain Bacteria; kingdom Pseudomonadati; phylum Pseudomonadota; class Gammaproteobacteria; order Nevskiales; family Nevskiaceae; genus Hydrocarboniphaga; species Hydrocarboniphaga sp. FW305-C-57. The sequence continues at coordinate 625 of NZ_JBYSYG010000026.1, forward strand.
TGGCGGAATCGACATCAGCCCGCCGTCGCTGAGCACCGGCTGCCCCGAACCGGTGACGAGCTGGCCGTAAGCATCGATCTGCAGATCGCCGCGCCGCGTGTACGCCTCGCTGCCGTCGCTGGCCTGCACCGCGAGCCAGGCGCCGTCGCGCAGCGACACATCGAGATCGCGGCCGGTCTGCTGCAGGGTTCCGCCCGTCGCATCCCAGCCGCCTTCGGCGGAACGCACGTTGATGCGGCTGTCGAGGCCGCCACCGACCGCCACTGCCTGCGCCTGCAGCAGCTGCGCCTTGAATCCGGTGGTGCTCGCGTTCGCGAGGTTCTGGCTGTTGCCCGTTTGCGCCTGCAGGGTCTGCATCGCACCGGTCATGCCGATGTAGAGCGCTCTGTCCATGACGAGTCTCGTTGATCAGCAGGCATCAACGCAGATTCATGATCTGCTGCAGCAGCTGGTCGGTGGCCGAGATCACCTGCGAATTCGCCTGATAGTTGCGCTGCGCGCTCATCATGCTCACGAGCTGCTCGGTCAGATCGACGTTGCTCGCTTCGAGCGCACCGGCCTGCACGGCGCCGAAACCCGGGCCACCGGCGACGCCGAGCACGACCTGGCCCGAGGCATAGGTTTCGGCCCAGGACGAATTGCCGAGCTCCTGCAGGCCCTGCGAGTTGGCGAAACTCGCCATCGCGAGCTGGCCGACGTTGGTCACCTGGCCGTTGGTGAAACGCGCCTGCACGACGCCTTCTTCGGTCACCGACAAGCCGCCGAGCTCACCGGTCGCGTAGCCATCCTGCGTGAGTGTGCCGATGCTGAAGCTGTCGCCGTACTGGGTGGCGGTGCCGATGTCGAGCGAAAGCGACAGCGGCGATGCGCCGTTGGACAGCGGCATCGCATCGAGTGCGGCGATGCCGTTGGCCGGCGTCATCAGCGTGCCGTTGGAATCGTATTGCAGCGCGATCGGATCACCGACCGTATTGCCGTCGATCGTCGTGTACAGGTTCCAGCTGCCGGCGTCCGCGGTCCTGGCGAAATACAGCGACGCCGTGTGTGGAGAACCGAGCGAATCGTAGACGGTGATCGAAGTCGTCTTGTTGTAGCTGTTCGAATCGGTCGGCGAGAACGTGCTGCTCGTCGGCACCGTCGCGTTCGCGGGCAGGTTGACGCCCGCTTCGATATTGCGCGTCGCCGCGGGCGGATTGGTGTTCGACGACAAGCGCAGGTCGACGAGCTGGCCGGTGTTGAAGCTGGTGCCGGTGGCTTGCGGCGGATACACCTGCAGGCGCTGGCCCGCAGCATTCACGACGTAGCCGCTGCGATCGGTGCCGAACGAGCCCGATCGCGAATACACGCGCGCACCGTTGTCCGACAGCGTGAAGAAGCCATCGCCGCTGATCGCCAGATCGAGCGCCTTGCCGGTGTTGTTGATGGTGCCCTGATCGAACTGCTGGGCGACGCGTGCCACCTGCACGCCGGCGCCCGAAGCCGCGCCGTTGGTTTCGTAACTCGATCGGCGGAACAGATCGCCGAACTCGGTGCGCGACTGCTTGAAGCCCGTCGTGTTCGCATTGGCGATGTTGTTGGAAATGGTGCCCAGATCGGCGGTGGCCGCGTTGAGGCCCGAGAGCGCGATGTTGAAGGACATGGGTGGACTCCGTAACGGAAGAACGTCGGTGGAAGCGGGTTGCTCGAATGGATTACTGGATGCGCAGCACGTCGGAGAACGGCAGTTCGCCAAGCGCCGCGAGTTCGACGTTGAGGCCGTCGCGGCCGAGCGCGACGCTGCTGACCTGATCGACCGCATACGTCGTCGCCGCGACCGATGATCCGCCGCTGCCCGAAACCGTCGCGCTGATTCGATACAGCCCGCGAGGCAGTGCATTGCCTTGCGCATCGCTGCCGTTCCAGTTGAAGGCGAGCTGGCCCGCGGCCTGCGTGCCGAGATCGATCGTGCGCACCACGGCGCCGCTCGCATCGCGAATCTGCAAATTGACGCTGCCGCTGCTCGGAATGTCGAGCGCACCGGAAAGCCCGTTGTCGCCGAGCACGCCGACACCGCTTTCGACGAGCACATCGCGACCGATCAGCGCCGCGGCCTGCAGCGACTGGCTCGACGACAACTGCGTCGCGAGCGAGGAGAACGCGGTCTGCAGCTTGTCGATGCCCGAGACCGTCGAGAATTGCGCGATCTGGCTGAAGAACTCGGTGTTCTCCATCGGCTTGAGCGGATCCTGGTTCTGGATCTGCACGGTCATGAGCTTGAGAAAATCCTGCTGGTCGAGCGAGCTGCTCTTGCCCGATGAAGTCGACGAAAGCCCGAGGCTCGAGTAGTAGTCGCTGGCGTTGCCGCCCACCGGATTGGTCGTGCTCATGCGAGGTTCCCCATGACGATCAGCGTCCGAGCGACAGCGTGCGCAAAGCCAGATCCTTGGCGGTGTTCATGAGTTCGACGTTGCTCTGGTAGGCGCGCGAAGCCGAGATCATGTCGACCATCTGCTCGACGACGTTGACCTTCGGCGCATAGACGTAGCCATCGGCATCGGCGAGCGGATGGCCGGGTTCGTAGCGCTTGTCGGGCTCGGCCTGCGACTGCACGACCTCGGTCACGCGCACGCCGGGCGTGTCTTCGCCACCGAGCTCGGCAGCGGCCTTGAACACCGGCATGTGCGCCTGATAGACCTGCGAAGGATCGCCGGCGACGCTGTCGGCGTTGGCGAGATTGCTCGCCACCGTGTTGAGCCGGACCGATTGCGCGGACAGCGCGGAGCCGGTGATGTCGAAGATGCGGAACGATGACATGTCACTGTCCCGTGATGGCCGTGAGCATGCCCTTCACGCGGCCATCGATGAAGTTGAGGCTGGCCTGGTAATGCAGCGCCGCATCGGCGAACTTGGATTGCTCGATCTGTGTATCGACGGTGTTGCCGTCGACGCTGCCCTGCACGGGGACGCGCCAGACCAGGCCGGCGAGCGAGTCGCCGCCCGACTGCGCATCAAGATGCGCCGTCTGTGTTTTCAGCAGCGCTTCGTTGCTCGATGCGCGGCTGCCGTCGAGCTGCGCCTGGAGCGTGGCCGCGAAATCGATGTCGCGCGCCTTGAAGTTCGGCGTGTCGCTATTGGCGATGTTGCCCGCGAGCACGTCCATGCGCTGCTTCTGCACCGCGAGCGCGGCCGAATGCAGGCCGAAGAGTGGATCGAGCGCCATGGCGAACTCCGCTGGGAATGACGACGCATCCCTCCAAGCGCTGTGCCAGGGCGATTTCCGAGTTTCGGTTTTACGCGGCCCGCGGAAAATCGAGCCGGGCCAGAATGCCCCGCGCGAGTTCGTCCGCGTTGAGCTTGGGAATGAACTGGTCGGCGCCGACGCGCTTGACCATGGCCTGGTTGAACGTGCCCGACAGCGACGAATGCAGCAGCACGAACAGGCCGGCCAGCCTCGGATCCCGACGGATTTCCGTCGTCAGCCGGTAGCCGTCCATGTCGGGCATCTCGACGTCCGAGATCACCATGAGCAGCTTGTCGTGCAGGCCGCCGGGCTCTTCGGCGAGCTGCTGCAGGGTCTGCAAAGCCTGGCGGCCGTCGTTGACGACGATCGCGCCGATGCCAAGCTGGCCGAGCACGCGCTCGATGTGCGCACGCGCGACGCGCGAGTCATCCGCGACGAGCACCTTGCGACCGCGCAGCGCTGCGCCGATCGCCACCGGATCGAGCACGTCGCGCGTCACCTGCTGCACGTCACCGACCACCTCGGCGAGGATGCGCTCGACATCGATGATCTCGATGCGCTGCGCTCCCACCTCGGCGATCGCGGTCAGATAATTCGGCCCCTGCTCGACCTCCGGCGCAGGCCGCACTTTCTCTACGTCGACGTGCACGATGCGTTCGACCGAACGCACGAGAAACCCCTGCGTGCTGCGGTTGAACTCGGAGACGATCAGATGCGCGGCCTGCGCATCGCCTTCGCGGTCGAGCGCGCGGGCCATGTCGATGACCGGAATCACCTGCCCGCGCACCTCGGCCACGCCGGCGATGAAGGCATGCGAGGACGCCATTTGCGTGAGCGCCGGACGCCGCTGCACGGCCGTCACCTTGAGCACGTTGATGCCAAAGATTTGACGCTCGTCGAGACGGAACAGCAGCAGCGCGAGCCGGTTGAAGCCCGCCAGTTGGGTCTGTGCCTCGATGCGTTCCAGCAATCCGGCGGCCATGGGCGCTCACAGGTCATCAGTCGAATCGGTCTGCGGACGCTATCGGCCGATGGCTTGCGAACTTGATGCGGTCGACACGCGAAATCGCGGGCACGGCGCTTGCCCCGGCACGGTATTCCGAATCGCCAAAGGATGTGCCGCCGATGCGCTGCCTGCTGCTGCTCCCGTGCCTGTTGCTGTCCGGCCTGACCTGGGCGGCGACACCGTCCGCGTTCCAGTCCGTCGACGGCCTCGCGGCCGTGGCCGAGGCTTACGTGCGGGCCCAGCTCGGCGGCGCGGCCGAGGTGACGGCCGACCGCCTCGACGATCGGCTGCGGCTGCCGGCCTGCGCCGCCGCGCCGAGCGCGACGCGCAGCGGCCCGGCCGGCAACGCGGCGCGCTGGACCATCGCGCTGAGCTGCGCCGGCCCGCAATCGTGGACGCTCTACGTGCCCGTGCGCGTGAGCCGGCCGCAAAGCGTGCTCGTCGCCACGCGCAACCTGCCGGCCGGCGCGGCGCTGGTCGCGGCAGACCTGCGCGGCGAACGCCGCGACACCGCCACGCTCGCCCAGGGCTACGTCGACGAGCAGACGCCGGTCTCCGGTCTGGTGCTGTCGCGCCCGCTCGCCGCCGGTGCGGTGCTGACACCGGCCGCGCTCGCCAAGGCTGCGGTGATCAGGCGCGGCGAGGCCGTGACCCTGGTCGGGCGCAGCGGAAGCTTCGAAGTCCGCGCCCAGGGCAAGGCGATGGCCGACGCCGCCCCGGGCGACCGGCTCGCGGTCGAGAACACGAGCTCGCGCCGGCTCGTGCACGGACGCGTGCTCGCGGACGGGTCGGTGGAGGTTCCGCTGTAGCGGCGTGACGGGTGCCGTTGACGTTCCTCTCTCCCGCTTGCGGGAGAGAGTCCCGCCGAAGGCGGGGAGAGAGGGCAGCTTGATCAAAGGCGCACTCTCCGGGCCTTCCCTCACCCGGCGCTGTCGCGCCACCCTTGTATGTTTATCCCCCCAACGAGCCCGACCACCCTCTGGATCTGAATCCGCGGGAGAGCATGGGCC
>NZ_JBYSYG010000027.1:0-5377 GCF_058783045.1 Hydrocarboniphaga sp. FW305-C-57
CCCGGAGGGGGTTTGGATTAAGAGCCTGGCAGTGACCTACTCTCGCATGGTCTAGCCACACTATCATCGGCGCTGAGTCGTTTCACTTCCGTGTTCGGGATGGGAACGGGTGGTTCCAACTCGCTAATGCCGCCAGGCAAACTGGCTGGGGTATCGGTTCTTGGGTGCCGATACGCCCGAATTTGGTTTGTAGTCGAATCACTATCAAGCGCTGTTTCAACGTCGGTCAGTGATGACGTGAAAATCGTTTTTGCGTATTCGTGTCGCCACGAAAATGCTTGAGCGTTATATGGTCAAGCCGCACGAGCAATTAGTACACCTTAGCTGCACGCATTACTGCGCTTCCACATGGTGCCTATCAACCTCCTAGTCTTGAAGGGCTCTTAAGGGAGATCAAGTCTCCGCGAAGTCTCATCTTGAGGTGGGCTTCCCGCTTAGATGCTTTCAGCGGTTATCCCGTCCGTATTTAGCTACCCAGCGATGCCACTGGCGTGACAACTGGAACACCAGAGATACGTTCAACCCGGTCCTCTCGTACTAAGGTCAACTCCTCTCAAACTTCGAACGCCCACGGCAGATAGGGACCGAACTGTCTCACGACGTTCTGAACCCAGCTCGCGTACCACTTTAACCGGCGAACAGCCGGACCCTTGGGACCTGCTACAGCCCCAGGATGTGATGAGCCGACATCGAGGTGCCAAACACTGCCGTCGATATGGACTCTTGGGCAGTATCAGCCTGTTATCCCCGGAGTACCTTTTATCCGTTGAGCGATGGCCCTTCCATACAGAACCACCGGATCACTTAGACCTACTTTCGTACCTGCTCGACTTGTTTGTCTCGCAGTCAAGCTAGCTTATGCCTATGCACTCAAGAGCGCGATTTCCGACCGCGCTGAGCTAACCTTCGCACTCCTCCGTTACTCTTTGGGAGGAGACCGCCCCAGTCAAACTACCCGCCATGCAATGTCCCTGTCCTGGATAACAGGACTAGGTTAGAACTTCGAGTTTATCAGGGTGGTATTTCAAGGTTGCCTCCACCGGAACTGGCGTCCCGGTTTCAAAGGCTCCCACCTATCCTACACAAACAAACTCAAAATCCAGTGCAAAGTTGTAGTAAAGGTTCACGGGGTCTTTCCGTCTTGCCGCGGGAACACTGCATCGTCACAGCGATTTCAATTTCACTGAGCCTCGGATGGAGACAGTGGGGCTATCGTTACTCCATTCGTGCAGGTCGGAACTTACCCGACAAGGAATTTCGCTACCTTAGGACCGTTATAGTTACGGCCGCCGTTTACTGGGGCTTCGATCAAGAGCTTCGGCTTGCGCCTAACCCCATCAATTAACCTTCCAGCACCGGGCAGGAGTCACACCCTATACGTCCACTTTCGTGTTTGCAGAGTGCTGTGTTTTTGATAAACAGTCGCAACCCCCTCTTCACTGCGGCCTGCTTGCGCAGGCGTACCTTATCCCGAAGTTACGGTACTAATTTGCCGAGTTCCTTCACCCGAGTTGTCTCAAACGCCTGAGGATACTCTCCTCGCCCACCTGTGTCGGTTTGGGGTACGGCTCTTTGCAACCTGAAGCTTAGAGGTTTTTCTTGGAAGCCGAGTATCAGCAACTTCGTCTCAAAGAGACTCGTCATCACGCCTCAGCTTAGCTCTCCGGATTTGCCTAAAGAGCACGCCTAAACGCTTAAACTGCCATCCAACAGGCAGATTGCCTAACTTTCTCCGTCACCCCATCGCAGTTACAAAAAGTGCGGGAATATTAGCCCGCTTTCCATCGACTACGCCTCTCGGCCTCGCCTTAGGAGCCGACTCACCCTGCGCCGAATAACGTTGCGCAGGAACCCTTGGGCTTACGGCGGCACGGTTTTTCACCGTGCTTGTCGTTACTCATGTCAGCATTCGCACTTCTGATACCTCCAGCAACCCTTACGAGTCACCTTCACAGGCTTACAGAACGCTCCTCTACCACGCAGATTGCTCTGCATCCGCAGCTTCGGTACTCGGCTTAGCCCCGTTACATCTTCCGCGCGGGCCGACTCGACCAGTGAGCTATTACGCTTTCTTTAAAGGATGGCTGCTTCTAAGCCAACCTCCTGGCTGTCTATGACTTCCCACATCGTTTACCACTTAGCCGAAATTTAGGGACCTTAGCTGGCGGTCTGGGTTGTTTCCCTCTTCACGATGAAATTTAGCTCCCACCGTGTGTCTCCCGTGATTGAACTTGCTGGTATTCGGAGTTTGCAACGATTTGGTAAGGACTTGTGTCCCCCCTAGTCGTAACAGTGCTCTACCCCCAGCAGTTAGACACGAGGCGCTACCTCAATAGCTTTCGAGGAGAACCAGCTATCACCCGCCTTGATTAGCCTTTCACTCCTATCCACACCTCATCTCCGACTTTTTCAACAGGCGTGAGTTCGGGCCTCCAAGTGGTGTTACCCACTCTTCACCCTGGACATGGATAGATCGACGGGTTTCGGGTCTACAGCCTGCTACTAATCGCCCTATTCAGACTCGGTTTCCCTACGGCTCCCCTATACGGTTAGCCTCGCAACAGACTAGTAAGTCGCTGACCCATTATACAAAAGGTACGCAGTCACCCTTACGGGCTCCTACTGCTTGTATGCATGCGGTTTCAGGTTCTATTTCACTCCCCTCTCCGGGGTTCTTTTCGCCTTTCCCTCACGGTACTGGTTCACTATCGGTCGGCAACGAGTATTTAGCCTTGGAGGATGGTCCCCCCATGTTCAGACAAGGTTTCACGTGCCTCGCCCTACTTAATATGTCCTCTATGGTCTTTCGCATACGGGGCTATCACCCTGTATCGCCAGCCTTTCCAGACTGTTCTGCTAAACCATAAAAAATCGGCTGCTCCGCGTTCGCTCGCCACTACTAGCGGAATCTCGGTTGATTTCTTTTCCTCCGGGTACTTAGATGTTTCAGTTCTCCGGGTTAGCTTCCCTTGCGGGATACTCATAAGAGTGGGTTGCCCCATTCGGATACCACCGGATCAAAGCCTGTTTGCTGGCTCCCCGATGCTTTCGCAAGCTACTGCGTCCTTCATCGCCTGTTGCCGCCAAGGCATCCACCACATGCACTTGGTCACTTGACCATATAACCTCAAACATTCTCGCGAATATCTTCAGTTACATGACAAACAACGCTACTACTCAAACGACATTTTTCGCCGTCAAGCACCTTGGACGTTGAAACACGCTTACGTAAAACGTAAACGCTTAACGCTTACAGTGTTCGACTACAAACCTAATTGTTAAAGAACAAGAAAAACCCGATTTCTCGGATTCAACGAAACATCCTGACCACAAGATGCTTGATTGAATCATCGAAAGTTGGTGGAGCCAGACGGGATCGAACCGACGACCTCATGCTTGCAAAGCACGCGCTCTCCCAGCTGAGCTATGGCCCCGGATTAGCGCCAGAATGGTGGGTCTGGCTGGATTTGAACCAGCGACCCCACGCTTATCAAGCGTGTGCTCTGACCAACTGAGCTACAGACCCTTAGCTCGGGTATCGATCAACCGCTGTCTCGGGCTGATCTTCTTGGCAAGTGACTTGTGTGGATGCTCCTGCGAACGCTTTTGAAGCATTCTTTAAAGGAGGTGATCCAGCCGCAGGTTCCCCTACGGCTACCTTGTTACGACTTCACCCCAGTCATTGACCACACCGTGGTAAGCGCCCCCCTTGCGGTTAGACTACCTACTTCTGGTGCAGACAACTCCCATGGTGTGACGGGCGGTGTGTACAAGGCCCGGGAACGTATTCACCGCGACAAGTGCTGATCCGCGATTACTAGCGATTCCGACTTCATGGAGTCGAGTTGCAGACTCCAATCCGGACTACGATCGGCTTTTTGGGATTAGCTCCCCCTCGCGGGTTGGCAACCCTCTGTACCGACCATTGTAGTACGTGTGTAGCCCTGGTCATAAGGGCCATGATGACTTGACGTCATCCCCACCTTCCTCCGGTTTGTCACCGGCGGTCCCCTTAGAGTGCCCAACTGAATGATGGCAACTAAGGGCAAGGGTTGCGCTCGTTGCGGGACTTAACCCAACATCTCACGACACGAGCTGACGACAGCCATGCAGCACCTGTGTTCAGATTCCCGAAGGCACCCCCGCATCTCTGCAGGGTCTCTGACATGTCAAGACCAGGTAAGGTTCTTCGCGTTGCATCGAATTAAACCACATACTCCACCGCTTGTGCGGGCCCCCGTCAATTCCTTTGAGTTTCAACCTTGCGGCCGTACTCCCCAGGCGGAGAACTTAGCGCGTTAGCTTCGACACCCACTCGCAGAGCAAGCGGACGTCAAGTTCTCATCGTTTACAGCGTGGACTACCAGGGTATCTAATCCTGTTTGCTCCCCACGCTTTCGTGCCTCAGCGTCAGATCAGGCCCAGGCGGTTGCCTTCGCCATCGGTGTTCCTCCGGATATCTACGCATTTCACCGCTACACCCGGAATTCCGCCGCCCTCTACCGATCTCCAGCTACCCAGTATCGAATGCAGTTCCCAGGTTAAGCCCAGGGCTTTCACATCCGACTTAAATAGCCGCCTACGCACGCTTTACGCCCAGTAAATCCGATTAACGCTCGCACCCTCTGTATTACCGCGGCTGCTGGCACAGAGTTAGCCGGTGCTTATTCTGCTGGTACCGTCAAGGCTTTGGATATTAGCCAAAGCTTTTTCTTTCCAGCCTAAAGTGCTTTACAACCCGAAGGCCTTCTTCACACACGCGGCATTGCTGGATCAGGCTTTCGCCCATTGTCCAATATTCCCCACTGCTGCCTCCCGTAGGAGTCCGGACCGTGTCTCAGTTCCGGTGTGACTGATCATCCTCTCAGACCAGTTACGGATCGCAGCCTTGGTGAGCCATTACCTCACCAACTAGCTAATCCGACGTAGGCTTCTCCAAAAGCGCCAGGCCCGAAGGTCCCCGACTTTGCTCTCTCGAGTTCATGCGGTATTAATCCGGGTTTCCCCGGGCTATCCCCCACTTAAGGGCAAATTCCTACGTATTCCTCACCCGTCCGCCACTAAGGTATTGCTACCCTCGTTCGACTTGCATGTGTTAGGCATGCCGCCAGCGTTCAATCTGAGCCAGGATCAAACTCTCCAATTGATTTACATATCTTCAATCAGATTCACCCTCACGCCGCTAAAAGCGCTTCGGGCTAGTTAGAGTCATCAACTTAAGCTCATTACGACTAGGCTTTAGTGATACTCAATGTGTCACATGGCTTCGCCACGCTCACAGGAGCACCCACACAAATCACTTGCTTATTCTGTTAAAGATCAGGGCTTTAGCTTCGCTTCAAACCGCGTCGCCGTCACCAGGGAGGCGCATTCTACG
>NZ_JBYSYG010000028.1:0-4005 GCF_058783045.1 Hydrocarboniphaga sp. FW305-C-57
CAGGGAATACTTCGATACTCTTGCCATGGCTCCATTCTCTCAAGTTATGGAGCCTCCGAGTTTTCCGGGGCGGTTCAATTTCCTCGACCGTGTGCGTCGTTGTGCTACGCGCCAACCGGTCTGCCAATGATGGCGAGTAAGAAACGACTTCACGTTTGGTCACGTTGTGCCAGATGGGGAGCAATATCTGGTCGCCTGACACGGAGCGAGTTACCAGCCCGTCGAGTTCGTACTCTGGCCAGCCTCGACCAAAAAAGCTTTTTGAAAGCACCACGACACCAAAGCGGCTTCTTGCGAGCCCCCTGTCAATCTTTCTGCGCAAGCTGTCGCCAATTCGCAGTTCAAATTCGTCGTACCAGACGCTCAGGCCAGCTTCTTGAAGGGCTATTGCCAGGGGGCGCACAACCTCATCTTTATCCTCGGACGCATGAGAAATGAAAACGTCGAAAGTGCGGCTGTCTTGTGCTTCGGGGGTAGGCACCGTGTCTTCATCGTGCGTCTCCCGCACGAGTGTCGGGACGCTGCTAAGGGGGGGCCTCATTGATGGCGGGCAGCGGCCTGATCGCGGCCCCGGGTACAACCCTGACATTCGACCTCACAGTGCCGCGAAGGCCCTGCATGTCGACCGTGACATGCCAACTTCCTGAGTTGGGCACTGGCAGTCGAACTGGCGATCTATTTGCTAAACCGCCGTGGTAGCGGTGGGCGCGCCCGGCCTTGTAGCTCGAGAAATTCGAAGGGTCCATAAGCCGAACGTTGGCTGCGCTGCCCTGCAGAGTGATCTCTACGATGCTGCCGCGGTCCAGATATCCCAGGTTGTAATGCGTAAAGTTCATCGAATCTCTGGGCGGCGCTTAGGCCAAGACGTAGGGAGTATCTTTTGAGGTGCTCTTGACCAGCGCGACCGCACGGTCGCAGTCAGCCGAGTTGTGGTAGCCCTCTCCGCTGTTAGCGATGATTCGTCCATTGGCGGCAATCAGGCGCCAACGGTACTGATTGTTAGCGTCGCGGTACTGTTCGAACTTCATTGTCCACTCCTTCGATAACGCCCAGATTCCGAGTCGAGTACTTCTTAATCCGCGACCATTGGTTGACAGATTATTAAATTTATATAAAATCTGTCAACCATGTGAGGGTGGTTGTGAGTGATTGCGATAACGAGTGACTGCCCGCCCCTAGGCAACCTCTAAGTCGCGCATCGGGTGCAATCGAGGCAAACTGCGATCGACTGAACGTGCTCCTGGCGAATCGGGCTCTCCACGAGGAGGCGAGACGCATGAGGATGTGTGCCGGAGTGAGTTCCGACGTAATCCGCAGCGCAGCATTGCCTGACTGGGCGTGTGTTCAAGTGCCCTGGGGGCGCAGCCGCCAATGCCTTAAGCATTGTGCTCGGCGAGGTACGTGCTTTGCATCACAATGGACGCGCCTTACTCGTTGTTTAATTATGAAATACGGAGAATAGGATGTTCGCAGAACGTCTGCGAAGGCTGCGTTTAGCGCGCGGCATGACTTTGGATGAGCTGTCCGCCCATCTGGGTGGGGTCGTTACCAAGCAGGCGCTATCAAAGTATGAGAAAAGCGAGATGCGTCCGTCGCCGGTCGTGTTAACACATCTCGCTCGAGTATTCGGCGTAAAGTCCGTGGATCTGACGGCTGACGATGTCTGCTCTGTCAAATTTGTCGCGTATCGGAAAGGTTCCGGATTGACTCAGGCGCAGCAGAGCCATGTCGAGGCTTTTGTTGCCGAGTCGCTTCAGCAACGAGTGCGCCTGCAAGGGATTTTGGGGGATTTTGGGAGGATGTCGCTCCCGAAGGCGATCCCAATTAGATGTTTGAATGACTGCGAAGCGGCGGCCGCCTCCGTGCGTTCGGATTGGGACCTAGGAACCGCTCCCATCGCCAATCTCGTGGCGACTCTCGAATCCCGTCGCGTTCATGTCATCGAGGTAAAAACGGCCGATAAGTTCGATGGGGTTTCAGCGAGAGCTGAATGCAACGGGGAAGTTATTGCAGCAGCCACTGCCTCTAGACAGGGCGTGTGTGGTGATCGACAAAGACTGACTTTAGCGCATGAGCTTGGCCACCTTGTTCTAAAGGTGCCTGAGTCGGTTGATGAGGAAAAGGCGGCGTATCGCTTTGGTGCCGCGTTATTGGCGCCAGAGGACGAAGTCAAAAAACAGGTTGGTGCGCGTAGATCATCCATCAGCGTCCACGAACTTCTTGCCTTAAAGCCCATCTTTGGCATCAGCGCTCAAGCGCTCCTTTACCGCTTGGCAGACTTAGGTATCGTTAGCAAGGAAACGCACAAGGCTGGATGCATCCAGTTCAACAAAATGCGCTACCGCCAGAAGGAGCCAAATGAGCTTCCGCCTGAGAAGCCTCAGTGGCTGGAATTGGCGGTGATGCGAGCTAGATCGGAAAGACTTATATCCGCGGACGAACAAGCTCTTCTTCTGGATTCGTCGCAGACGGCAGATCGGCAGATTCCGAACAGTGTTCTGCAGCGTCGCGAATTTGCGAAACTGCCACTCGAGCAGCGCCGCCAGTTGCTCGCTGAGCAGGCCATTAAAGTTGCAGCATATTACGAGGGAGAAGCCGGAACCAAGGGTATAGGCGGGGGGGATTTTTTCTGAAATCCGCAAGTGCATCTTCTTCTTCAGTTCCGAAGCGTCCTTCGATCTCTCCAGCCAGGGGAGACATATGGATTGTCGGCCTTGATCCAACGACCGGGGCAGAGATCAAGAAGACGCGTCCCTGCGTGATTGTGAGTTCAGATGCAGTCGGGCGGCTGCCAGTAAAACTGGTCGTGCCGCTGACTGAGTGGAACGCCTATGCCAAAGACGCAATGTGGATGGTTCGCATCGACCCTGATGGGCGCAATGGCCTAGAGAAAATCGTCGTGGCCGATACCCTTCAGCTACGAGCGATAGACACCGCACGATGTAGTCGCAAGATCGGATCGTTGTCGGCAGATTTGATGGATGAAATCGCTTCGGCAATCGGGTTAGTGGTAGAGGCGAGTTGATCTGAATATGGAGCCGTTACGCTGCTGAACTGTGCGCCAAAAGCTGACTGGCACGATTATCGGTTGGTGGCAGAAAAGAAAAAGCCCGCCGAAGCGAGCCCTTACTTAAAGCAAGCCAGTCTCCAAGCTTTCGCTTATTCATCTCTGGGATGAACCCACTGCCGAAGCGGTGGGGGCCGGGTCTCCTTACTGGCTCGAGAACCCTGTAGGCGGGGATGCCTGTAGAAATTTTACCCTTGATGGTCATTGGCAGCTACTGGAGTCACGAGCATCTGCGGACACATCGCGCAATAAGAGGGGTTTGTGTGATTGCGCGCCGAAGTGTTACGAGATTTACCAAGCGTGAATTTTCATGGTGGCCGAAAGGGGGCGGGTTACGACTTTTGATGATGGCGGGTAGGCGGAAATTTCTTACGACTTATTCCAATGACATCAATTGTTCTCGACAATTAAAGTCGTGAACCAGTTATTAAAGTCGTGAACTAACGCGAGATTCGTTGGAGCAAACCCCGAGAACGTCGTTTGATGTGCGGGGGGGCCTGAATCGTCACAGCTCTGTATCGCTGTTCCGGGTCGCAAGGAAATATGACGGGGTGAAGTGTCACCAGCGTTACGGGACAGTTCTGCCCGTCCCAGTCCTGACCATTCGACACGCAAGATGCGAGCGGTTACTCCCATGCATCACGACCGGTGAATCGACATGTCGAGCATAAATGGTAGTTGGGCGCGCGCGATGATCGTGACATTTGGGGCTCTGATTTTCCTTACTCTAAGCGCGTGCTCATCGGCTAGAGCAGATGAGTCTCTGCCAACTCCCGTGGAGAAATCATCCGCTCAAGTGTCAAAGTATCTTCGGAACATCAGTCAAGAGTTTGATGATGTGAATCGAGGGATTCTCACAATTGACCCTGCCTCGGTTTGACGTACATCAGGACGTTGGTAATTTTCTGATGAACGGAGAACGAGATGGGCAAGAGATC